>NZ_ATUL01000006.1:0-148541 GCF_000420185.1 Thioalkalivibrio sp. ALR17-21
CTTTGCGGCCACCGGGGAGCGCAAGCCCACCGGACGCCACCCGTTCGACCGGCTGTGCGCCGACCACGGGATCGAGCATCGTCTGATCCGGCCGAAACGGCCGCAGACCAACGGAATGGTGGAGCGCTTCAACGGCCGCATCGCCGACTTGCTGCGGACCCGGCGCTTCGGCTCGGGAGAACATCTGAAGGACACCCTCCAGGACTACCAGCGCCTTTACAACCATCAGATCGGGCAGAAAGCGCTGGGGCATCGAACGCCGGTTGAGACACTCAAGGCCTGGCAACAGGAACGCCCCGATTTATTTCGTAAACATGTATACAAACAGCCGGGACCCGACAGGTATGTATAAGGATCGGTCAGCTGTGGGATGGGATTTTGCGCCACTTCGGGAATTGGTTGATCCGAACCGAAGAATCACTTATGGCATAGTGCAGCCCGGTGAGTGGCAGGAGCCAGGAAACGGTGTTCCACTCATTCGGGGGCAAGACTATAGCTCAGGCGACGTTGCTATCGAAAACCTCAGATATGTTCATGACAATATTGCATCAAAATATACTCGCTCAACAGTGAAGGAAGGAGACATCCTTTTATCTATCGTTGGGTATGTTGGATTGTGCGCCATCGTGCCTAAGTCAGCAGAGGGCGCGAACATAACCCAGACAACTGCCAGAGTTTCCCCCTCGGGCAATATCCATAGCGGCTATCTTGCCCATTATTTCAGGTCTCAGGATTTCAAAGAAGAGGTAAAGAGATATACAAAGGGGTCAGCACAGCCTGGGCTCAACCTAGACGATGTCGAGAAAATGGTTGTGAGAAAGCCCCAAGCATTGGGCGAACAAATAACCATAGCCAGCATCCTCGACACCCTCGACACCCAGATCCAGAAAACCGAAGCGCTGATCGCCAAGCTGGAGAAGGTCAAGGAGGGCCTGCTCCACGACCTGCTGACCCGCGGCATCGACGAGAACGGCCAGCTCCGCCCCAGCCCCGGGCAAGCGCCGGAGCTCTATAAGGAGTCTCAGCTGGGGCTGATCCCGAGAGAATGGAAAGCGGGCTATTTAATTGATTGTGTGGTTAAAGCGTCAGGCATCAAGCCGGGGCCATTTGGCTCTAGTATTACGAAAGACAGTTATACTGAGAAAGGGTTTAAAATTTATGGTCAAGAGCAGGTTATAAGCGAAAATCAAGATTATGGTAATTACTTTATATCTGGCAGAAAGTTCCAAGAGCTATCAGAGTTTTCTGTCAAAAAAGGTGATGTATTGATCAGCTTGGTTGGGACTATCGGAAGATCACTGTTGATCCAAGATGGGTACAAGGAAGGGGTCATAAATCCGCGGCTAATGAGAATAAGGGTCAATTGCGATATTGCCTTGCCTAGCTTTGTAGCTGAGCTGATAAAATCCAAACCCTTTTCAAGGAGGCTGGTCGCGTTAGCTGGGGGCGGAACGATGCCAGTGATAAATAAGGGGGCCATTAGCAGAGTTGCCATACCTTTAGTTCCGCTTAATGAACAGGAAGAGATTTCTCGCCGAATAATGTCAATCAAAAATCGCATTTATTCGGAAAGCCACCTCCACTCAAAGCTGTTAGCCAAAAAAGCCGGCCTAATGGACGACCTCCTCACCGGCCGTGTCCGCGTCACCCCGCTGCTCAAGCAAACCCAAGCCGCCACCCCAGCATAGACCGGGGCTTCAACAACATCAGGACCGCATCGCACAGGGAACCGCCATGACCACCTTCGACAGCACCAAGCGCTCGCTGCCCGAGCTGCTCAGGGACATCACCACCGGCAAGATCCAGCTGCCGGACTTCCAGCGTGGCTGGGTGTGGGACGACGAGCACGTGCAGAGCCTGCTGGTGAGCATCGCCCGCTCGTTCCCGGTGGGTGCGGTGATGCTGATGGAAACCGGGGGCGAGGTGCAGTTCCAGACGCGCCCGGTGGAAGGGATCGATCCGAACGGTGCGGCCGGTGAGCCCGACCAGTTGATCCTGGACGGTCAGCAACGGTTGACCAGCCTGACCCAGGCGGTGGGGCTGGAGACGCCGGTGGATACCCGGACCTCCAAGGGCAAGCCGATCAAGCGTCACTACTACTTCGACGTGCGCATGGCGCTGGAAGGGGAAGACCGGCTGGAAGAGGCGGTGTTCGCGGTGGACGAGAACCGCCAGACGCGCTCGAACTTCGGCCGCGACGTGGAAATCGACCTCTCCACCCGTCAGCTGGAGTGCGAGCGGCTGTGCTTCCCCTGCGACCGGATCCTCGACGCCTCCGAATGGCTGCAGGACCTGTTCCGCTACAACCAGGAGGCAATGGGCGAGTTCCTGGAGTTCCAGAAGCAGATCATCAGTGCCTTTTCGTCCTATCAGTTGCCCGTGATCGAGCTGAAGAAGGAGACCTCCAAGGAGGCGGTCTGCCTGGTGTTCGAGAAGGTCAACACCGGTGGGGTGCAGCTCTCGGTGTTCGAGCTGATCACCGCCAGCTACGCCGCCGAGGGCTACAACCTGCGCGACGACTGGTACGGCTCCGATATCCGTAATGTTCCCTCCCGGCAGGCTCGGCTCGCGCAGCACGAACTGCTGGCCGATGTGGAGAACACGGACCTGCTGCAGGCGATCACGTTACTGCACACGCGCGAGCGCAAGCAGGAGGATATCGCCGCCGGAAAGCAGGGCAAGCAGGTGCGGCCGGTGAGCGCGAAGCGCGCCTCGGTGCTGGACCTGCCGCTGCAGGCCTACAAGCGCTGGGCCGACGCGGTGGAGCAGGGCTTCGTCGAGGCGGCCTACTTCCTCAAGGGCGAGTGCTTCTACAGCCGCCGGGAACTGCCCTACGCCACCCAGCTGGTGCCGCTTGCCGCCGTGATGACCCTGCTGGGCAACCGCTGGCGCGAGCCGCGCATCCACAACAAGCTCTCCCGCTGGTTCTGGAGCGGCGTGCTGGGCGAACTCTACGGCGGCGCCGTGGAGACCCGCATCGCCCTGGACCTGGAGGAGCTGATGTACTGGTTCGAGGACGACGACGCGCTGCCACGCACCGTGGTGGACGCCTCGTTCGACCCGGCACGCCTCGATACCCTGCGCACCCGCCTGAGTGCGGCGTACAAGGGCATCAACGTGCTGATCCTGCGCGAAGGCGCCCGGGACTTCTTCTGGAAGGGGGATATCCAGGCCCTCGACCAGCAGGGCGTCGAGCTGGATATCCACCACATCTTCCCCCGTGCCTGGTGCGATTCCCGGGAAATCCCGCCCCGGGTGTACGACTCGATCGTCAACAAGACCCCGATCTCGTTCAAGGCGAACCGAATGATCGGCGGGGATGCGCCCTCGGAGTATCTGCAGCGCCTGCAGAACCACGAGCAGGTCCAGCTCGGGGACGCGGATATGGATGCCATCCTCGAGGGCCACCGCATCCCGGTCGAGGCCCTGCGCGCGAACGACTTCGATGCCTTCTACCAGCAGCGCAAGCGCCGGCTGCTGGAGATCATCGAAAAGGCGATAGGCAAGAAGGTTCTCATGGGCACTGATGAAGGCATCGACACGTACGAAGACGCCATTGCACCGGAAGAGTTCTCTTAACGGGTAGAAACCGGAGCGCTGCCAATGCCGACCTACGGAAACATCCTTCTGCGTCAGGACGGGAGCGTTCCTTTCACGACCGCTCGCCGTGCCGCGTTGGGGTTCACTGATGGCCGGGACGAAGTCTGGCTGCGCGATGTTCTGGCCGGCAATCCGGAACTGCTGCCTATCGAGGAGATCGACCCCTCATTCGCACCTCTGATCCCGCTGTGTACCGAGCTGCAAACCGAAGCTGGCCCGGTGGACGCGGTGTTCGTCAGCCCCTCCGGTCGGCTGACGCTGGTGGAGTGCAAGCTGTGGCGCAACCCCGAAGCCAGGCGCAAGGTGATCGCCCAGATCCTGGACTATGCGCGGGCCGTCTCCGGTTGGAGTTACGCCGATCTGCAGCGCCGGGTGGCGGCCGCCACCGGTCGTAAGGGGAATGCACCGTTCGAGACCGCCCGTGAGGTGCAGCCGGATCTGAACGAGGCGGCCTTCGTCGACGCCACAGCCAAAGCGTTGCGGGAGGGGCGCTTTCTGCTTCTGATCGCCGGTGACGGCATCCGCGAAGGGCTCAGCGGCATGGCGGAGCTGATCACCCGCAACGCCGCGCTGGGCTTCAGCTTCGGGTTGGTGGAAGTGGCCCTCTACGAATTCGGCGAGCAGGGCCTGGTCGTGCAGCCTCGAGTCGTGGCGCGGACGGAGACCATCGAACGCACCTTCCTGCGCGTGGGAGATGAGGGAGAGCGCCTTCAGGAAGTGACGGATGATACGGAAGAGGAGGGGGAGCCGGTATCACGCGCCGACGAACGCGCCTGGTGGGAGCCGCTGACCCGGATCAGCTTTGATGATCCCGAGCAGGAACCGCCCGCCTACCGTCCGCGCAACCATGTTCGGGTGCCGATGCCGTATCCAGGGGTCTGGATCACGGCCTTCAAGTTGATGTCCGACGGGGTGTGTGGGGTCTTCCTTGCGGGCAGAAAGACCGATCTCCACCAGGCGCTCGACCGGCTGAACGAGGAGCGCGAGGCGATCCTGGCCGAGCTGCCTGGGGTGTCGCACTCTCGTTACTCGTACGATCCGGAACGACCCGGATTCTCCATCTACGCCGACCTGAACGATTTCGAGACCGACGATGCCTGCCGGGAGTGGTTGTCCCAGCAGCTCAATCGCTACGTGAACGCCTTTCGGCCCCGACTGAAGGCGATGGCCCGGTGAGAGGCACGGTACGCGTGAACCCTATGGAAGCGGAGCGGACATGAGCCGGTATCGAGCGACCGGGCCGGAGGGGAGTGCTGAGCCCGGCTCTGACGGTCGGGTGTTGGCGAACAAGATGGGTATTACCGATCAGCGCGAGCTGGACGAGGCGGAGGCCCAGCTGTTGCGAATGCTGTACGAGGAGGTATTTGCGAACCTGGAGCCAGACCAGCCGCTGGATGTGCCCCTGATCAAGCATTGGCACCGCCGCTGGTTGGGCAACCTCTATGACTGGGCCGGTCAAGAGCGGCAGGTCAACCTGCAGAAGGACGGCTTCATGTTCGCCGCGGCTTCACAAGTCCCGTACCTGCTGAAGGAGCTGGACGAGAAGTGGCTGAAGACGCGGACCCCATGCTGTGACATGGCGCGTGACGAAGCGATCCTCGTGATCGCGGAGATCCATGTGGAGTTGATCCTGATTCACCCGTTCCGGGAGGGGAACGGGCGGATCGCACGCCTTCTCGCTGATGCGATGGCGTATCAGGCGGGTATCGGGCCGATGGACTACAGCGACTGGGATACGAACAAAGCCGAGTATATCGCGGCGATTCACGCCGGGTTGGGCGGCGATTACCAGCCCATGGTCGAACGGGTCAGCCGAGCCGCAGCGATTTGAGGCGCGGGTTGGGTTTGCGCAGCCGGGCTTCAATGGCCTTGCTGGATTCGCCGGTTTCAACCGCCGTCGAGGTCGCGACCGCCCGGATGATGGCCTCGCGGCTCACCGGTTTGCGGGATGTTTTCTTGGGGGGTGCTTTCATGGCGAACTCCTCGCAGTGCAGTTCTGATTATACGCTTTGGGCCAACTCGTTGCCCATGGTACGGAGGACGAAGTTGGCACAGTTGCTATGCTGATCCCACAGACCACTGGAGCGCGGTATGGCCGGGCCGGAATACACGGACGTTGAGAAGCCGCTGATCGATCAGCTGGTCGGGTTGGGGTGGACGCACCTGGCCGGGTCGCTCGAGGATCCGGGCGTGACCCACCGCGAGAGCTTTGCGCAGGTGGTGATGGAACCGGTGCTGCGCGAGCGGGTGCGGGCGATCAACCTGCGCGCGGGCGAGCCCTGGCTGGACGAGGGGCGCCTGGACCAAGTCGTGTCGGCGGTTACGCGCATCCCGGCCAGCAAGGTGATGGAGGCGAACCGGCAGGCGACCGAGCTGCTGCTGGGCGGCCTGAGCGTGGAGGGCCTGCCGGACTGGGACGGCGGCCGGGGCCAGACCATCCGGCTGATCGACTGGGACGAACCGGCGAACAACCACTTTCTGGTGGTGAACCAGTTCAAGGTGAAGTGCCCGCCCGGGTTCGACGTCGGCAAGGGGCACATCATCCCGGATCTGGTGCTGTTCGTGAACGGCATCCCGCTGGTGGTGGTGGAGTGCAAGAGCCGCACGGTGCCGGAGGGCATCAGCCAGGCGGTGGACCAGTTGCGCCGGTATCACGACCAGCGCTTCCAGGATTTCGAGGTCGAGGAGCACGAGGGCGCGCCGGCGCTGTTCGCGACCAGTCAGCTGCTGGTCGCCAGCAACTTCGACGAGGCGCGCGCGGGCACTGTGGGGGCGGCGTTTGCCCACTACCTGAGCTGGAAGACGGTGGTGCCGCGGCGCGAATCGGAGGTGGCCGAGGCGCTGGGCGTGGCGGAGCTCTCCGCCCAGCAGCGCCTGGCGGCGGGGATGCTGGCGCCGGATACGCTGCTGGATATCGTGCGCCACTACACGCTGTTCATGAACGCGGGCGGGCAGACGATCAAGCTGGTCTGTCGCTATCAGCAGTACCGCGGGGTGACCCGCGCGATCGAACGGCTGAAGACCGGACAGACCCGCCGCGAAGACGGCGAGGTGGACCGGCGCGGCGGGATCATCTGGCACACCCAGGGCAGCGGGAAGAGCCTGTCGATGGTGTTTCTGGTGCGCAAGCTGCGCACGGACCCGGAGCTGCGCCGCTTCAAGGTGGTGGTGATCACCGACCGCAAGGACCTCCAGGTCCAGCTCTCGGAGACGGCGGCGTTAACCGGCGAGACGGTGGCGACCGCGGCGAATACCGGGCGCTTGAAGCAGCTGCTGGCCCGGGAGGGTCCGGGACTGGTGTTCGGCACCATCCAGAAATATCGCGACCCCGACACCGAGGGGGAGGGCGGTTCCGGCGAGGCGCCGGGGGACGCGGCGCAGGACGACGTGCGCAAGGTGGCGGATCCGCCCGGCTCGTACGTGACCCCGGCCGCCCCGAAGCGCACCGAACCCTTCGAGGTGCTGAACACCAGCGAGGACATCCTGGTGCTGGTGGACGAGGCGCACCGGACCCAGGCCGGCGACCTGCACGCCAACATGATGCGGGCGCTGCCCAATGCGGCCCGCATCGGCTTCACCGGTACGCCCATCATCATGGGCGAGAAGAAGCGCACGCACGACATCTTCGGCGACTACATCGACCGCTACACCATCAAGGAGGCGGAGCAGGACGGCGCCACCGTGCCGATCCTGTACGAGGGGCGCACGGTGAAGGGCGCGATCAAGGACGGGGCCAGTCTGGACGGCCTGTTCGAGGACCTGTTCCGCAGCTACAGCAAGGAGGAGCTGGAGGCGATCAAGAAGAAATACGCCACCAAGGGGCAGATCTTCGAGGCGCCACAGCTGATCCGCGAGAAGGCCGCGGACATGCTGCGCCACTACGTGACCCATATCCTGCCGAATGGCTACAAGGCGCAGCTGGTCGCCTACAGCCGGCGGGCGGCCGTGCGCTATTTCGAGGCCCTGAACGAGGCCCGGGACGAGCTGCTGCAGGAGGCGATGGCGCTGTCGGTGGAGGACAAGCAGCTCGACGATGCGCAGCTGGTGGCCCGGCCGGAGCGGGTGAAGGCTGCGATCCAGGCCTGGCGCTATCGCGACCTGCTCCGGCGCCTGGAGTTTGCCGTGGTCATCAGCGGCGGCAACAACGACGATGCGGCGTGGGCGCGCTGGACGGACCGCGCTTCGGTGGAGAACCACATCCAGCGCTTCAAGAAGCCGCTGACGCACGACGATTCCGAGAAGGCGGACCCGCTGGCCTTCCTGATCGTCAAATCCATGCTGCTCACCGGCTTCGATGCGCCCATCGAGGGGGTGATGTACCTGGATCGTTCGATCCGCGAGGCGGAGCTGCTGCAGGCGATTGCTCGCGTGAACCGCACCGGCCACCGCAAGACCCACGGCATTGTGGTGGATTACTTCGGCCTGGCCAATCACCTCAAGGAGGCCCTGGCGGCCTACAGCGAGGAGGACATCGAGGGCGCCCTGCAAAGCCTGAAGGACGAGATCCCCCTGCTGCGTGATCGTCATCTACGTGCGGTGGACGTGCTGCGCCAGCAGGGCGTGGAGCGCCTGGAGGACGTGGAAGAGGCCGTGCAGGCCCTGGCGGATGAACGGGTGCGGGCCGAGTTCACGGTGAAACTCAAGGAGTTCAGCCAGAGCCTGGATGACGTGCTGCCACGCCCGGAAGGGCTGGAGTTCGTCAACGATGCGAAGCAGCTGGCCTATATCCACGCGCTGGCCCGCAATCGCTACAAGGATGTGCCGTCGCTGGGGCAGGACGTGGGCAACAAGGTGCGCAAGCTGATTGACGACTACGTGATCTCGCTCGGCATGGACCCGCGCATTCCGCCGGTGCAGCTCACCGATGCCGACTTCGAGCGGCACCTGAACCGTCAGGTGGGCGATCGCGCCAAGGCCTCCGAGATGGAACACGCGGTCCGCTCCCATATCCGCAAGCATCTGGACGAAGACCCGGTGAAGTACGGGCGGCTGAGCGAGCGGCTGGAGGAACTGCTGCAGCAGCTGGATGGCCAGTGGGCGGAGCAGGTCGATGCGCTGGAGGGGCTGATCCGGCAGCTGCGGGAGGATGAGCCCGTGGACGGCGAGGCGCTGCCCGGCCTGCCGGCCCACGCGGTCCCGTTCTGGCGTGAACTGGTGCAGAGCACCGGTACGGACGGCGCTCCGGCCGGGGAGGCCGAAGCGGGCCGGCTGATCGACGTCACCGAGGAGCTGCTCGGGGTGATCCAGGACGAGATCGACGTGCCCGATTTCTGGAAACCTTCCCACGTTCCGGACCAGGAGCGTCTGAAGGGCCAGCTTTTCCAGCAGCTGGTGCAGCGGGACGTGGTGCCGGTGGACGAAGTCGAGCCGCTGGTGGAGCGCTTGTTCGATCTGGCGCGGGCCAACCACGACCGTCTGGTCAACGCATGACGGAGCTGCGGGTAGAAGACCTGACCTTCCGGGTGCGGGAGAGCCGGCGTCGCAAGACGCTGGAGATCACCGTGGACCGGGATGGCGGGCTGTTCATCGCGGCACCGGCGGGGACCGACCCGGAGCAGATCCGAACCTTCGTGGTCGAGAAACGCGGGTGGATCTACCGGAAACTGGCGGAAAAGGCCCAGCGCCACCGGCCACTGCCGAGGAAAGAATACGTGGACGGCGAAGGGTTCCTGTACCTCGGGCGCAGCCACCGGCTGAAGACGGTCCCGGCGGCCGCGCAGGCCGTTCCCCTGAAGCTCGAGGCCGGCCGTTTCCGGATCCGCGAGGATGCCCTGAGCGCCGCCCGGGGGCATTTCATCCAGTGGTACACCGCGCGCGCGAACGACTGGCTGGGCCGTCAGGTGGATGCCCACGCTCGGCGCCTCGGCCTATCGCCCGCAGGCGTCAAGGTGCAGGACCTCGGGTTCCGCTGGGGCTCCTGCGGCCGGGGCGACTGGCTCTACTTCCACTGGAAGACGATCCTGCTGCCCCGCACCATCGCCGAGTACGTTGCGGTGCACGAGCTGATCCACCTGCACGAGCCCCACCACACGCCCGAATTCTGGCGCCGCCTCGAACGCGCCATGCCCGACTACGACCAGCGCAAGCGCTGGCTCGCCGAACACGGCATTGAGGTGGAGGGCGTCTGAGGCATCCGGGCATCTCTGGTGACGCTCAAATCCCATCCGGGGAAGTCGCCAATGGCTGTACTCCGAGGCGATACCGAGCATGTAGCGGGGAGATGCGGCCCCAAGTGGTACAAATCCGGGTACACAAACGAAAAAGGCCAACCCGAAGGCTGGCCTAAGTCGTTGATAATATGGCTCCCCGGGACGGGCTCGAACCGCCGACCTAGTGATTAACAGTCACCCGCTCTACCGACTGAGCTACCGGGGAATTAGCCGCGTATCGTATAGCCCGATCCGGGGTCCGTCAAGCGTTTCGGGAGGCGAACTCGCGCAGGCGTTCCAGTGCCTTGTCCAGCATCTCCAGGCTGGTGGCGAAGGACACGCGCAGATGCCCCGGAGCGCCGAACGCGCTGCCCGGAACCAGGGCCACGCCAGCCTCGTCCAGCAGTCGCTCGCCGAGGGCCACGTCGCTGTCGACCCCGGCACGTTCCATCAGGCCGGTGACCCGCGGGAAGCAGTAGAAGGTACCGTCGGGCATGCGACATTCGATGCCGTCGATGGCGTTGAGGCCGTCCACCACGTGCCGCGCGCGCTGGGCGAACGCCGAGCACATCTGGCGTACGCAGGTCTGGTCGCCGTTGAGGGCAGCTTCGGCGGCCGCCTGGGCGATGGAGGTCGGGTTGGAGGTGCTCTGCGACTGGATCTTCTTCATCGCGCCGATCAGGTCGGCCGGGCCCCCGGCGTAGCCGATGCGCCAGCCGGTCATGGCGTACGCCTTGGACACGCCATTGAGGACGACAGTGCGCTCCAGCAGGTCGGGGGCCGCGTTTACGATGTTGACGAACTCGGTTTCGCCGAAGCGGATGTGTTCGTACATGTCGTCGGTGGCGATGACGATCTGCGGATGGCGCCGCAGCACCTCGGCGAGGGCCTCCAGTTCACCGCGCGAGTAGGCGGCGCCGGTGGGGTTGGAGGGGCTGTTCAGGAAGATCAGCCGGGTGTTGCCGGTAATCGCGGCTTCGAGGGTCTCCGGTCGCAGCTTGAAGCCTTCTTCCTGCGAGGCGCTCACGATGACGGGCCGTGCGCCGGCCAGCATCGCGATGTCGGGGTAGGAGACCCAGTAGGGGGCCGGCACGATCACTTCGTCACCCGGATTGAGCAGGGCCTGGCACAGGTTGAAGATGCTCTGCTTGCCGCCGGAGGAGACCAGGATTTGCCCGGGAGTGAACGTGAGCTCGTTATCACGTTCAAACTTGCGGATGATGGCGTCCTTCAGACCGGCCGTGCCGTCGACCGCGGTGTACTTGGTCTCACCGCGGGCAAGCGCATCAATCGCCGCCTGCTTGATATGCTCCGGCGTATCGAAGTCCGGCTCGCCGGCTCCCAGCCCCACGATGTCGCGGCCTTCGGCGCGCAGCCGGGCGGCCAGGGCCGTCACGGCCAGGGTGGGGGAGGGCTGGATGCGCTGTACACGATCGGATAGCTGGATTTCCAAGGGACTGCCTCGATGTGGATGGGGTCGAGCAGGCGGAGAGGCCGACCGGCTCGCGGCCCGAAATGATACTGAAATCAGACGCGGAGGATAAGCGGTTGGCGGAACATGAAGATGGAACGTTCCGGGTGGTATCGAAATACCAGCCGGCGGGGGACCAGCCCCAGGCCATTCGCGAACTGACCCGGGGCATCGAAGACGGCCTGGCGCACCAGGTCCTGCTGGGCGTGACGGGTTCGGGCAAGACCTTCACCGTCGCCAACGTGGTGGAGAACCTGCAGCGCCCGACGATCGTGCTGGCGCCCAACAAGACGCTGGCCGCGCAGCTCTACGGCGAGTTCAAGGAGTTCTTCCCCAACAACGCGGTGGAGTATTTCGTTTCGTATTACGACTACTACCAGCCGGAGGCCTACGTCCCGTCCTCGGATACGTATATCGAGAAGGACGCGTCAATTAACGACCACATCGAGCAGATGCGCCTGTCGGCCACGCGCGCGCTGCTGGAACGCCGCGATGCCATCATCGTCGCCTCGGTCTCGGCCATCTACGGCCTGGGCGACCCGCGCAAGTATCTGTCCATGGTGCTGCACCTCAAGCGCGGCGAGCGCATCGACCAGCGCGACCTGCTGCGGCGCCTGGCCGAACTGCAGTACACCCGCAACGACACCGAACTGCGCCGCGCGACCTACCGGGTGCGCGGCGAGGTGATCGACATCCATCCGGCGGAATCCGAACGCGAGGCGGTACGCATTGAGCTGTTCGATGACGAGATCGAGCGGCTGTCGTACTTCGACCCGCTGACTGGCGAGGTGTCGGGCACGGTGCCGCGCCTGACGATCTACCCCAAGACCCACTACGTCACCCCCCGCGAGACCCTGCTGGAGGCGGTGGACAAGATCCGCGACGAGCTGAAAGAGCGCCTGGATTTCCTGCGCCAGGAGAACCGGCTGGTGGAGGCCCAGCGCCTGGAACAGCGCACCCAGTTCGATCTGGAGATGATCCTGGAGATCGGCTACTGCAACGGGATCGAGAACTACTCGCGCTATCTCTCCGGACGCGCGCCGGGCGAGCCGCCGCCGACCTTCTTCGACTACCTGCCCGAAGACGCCTTGCTGGTGATCGACGAGTCGCACGTGTCGGTGCCGCAAGTCGGCGGGATGTACAAGGGCGACCGCTCGCGCAAGGAGACCCTGGTGGAGTACGGCTTCCGCCTGCCGTCGGCGCTGGACAACCGGCCGATGCGCTTCGAGGAATTCGAGCAGCTGATGCCGCAGACCATCCACGTCTCGGCCACGCCGGGGCCGTACGAGCGCGAGCACGCCGGCGCCATCATCGACCAGGTGGTACGGCCCACCGGGCTGCTGGACCCGGAACTGGAGGTGCGCCCAGTAGCTTCCCAGGTAGACGACTGCCTGTCCGAGATCCGCGACCGGGTGGAGCGCGACGAACGCACCCTGATCACCACGCTGACCAAGCGCATGGCCGAGGATCTGACCGACTACCTGTCGGAGCACGGCGTGCGCGTGCGTTACCTGCACTCGGATATCGACACGGTCGAGCGCATGGAGATTATCCGCGACCTGCGTCTGGGCGAATTCGACGTGCTGGTGGGGATCAACCTGCTGCGCGAGGGCCTGGACATGCCCGAGGTCTCGCTGGTGGCGATCTTCGATGCCGACAAGGAGGGCTTCCTGCGCTCCGACCGCTCGCTGATCCAGACCATCGGGCGCGCCGCACGCAACGTGCATGGCAAGGCCATCCTGTATGCCGACACGGTGACCGGATCCATGCGCCGGGCAATCGACGAGACCGAACGCCGCCGCGCCCGCCAGATCGAGCACAACGAGGCCCACGGAATCACGCCCGAAGGCATCCACAAGAGCGTGGCGGATATCCTCGAGGCCGGGCAGGCCGCACCCGGCACACGGCGCAAGTCCGGCGAGCGCAAGGGCGCGGACAAGAAGGTGGCCGAGGAGGCCGCCGACTACGTCGACGCGCCACAGAATGCGGCGCGCGAGATCGAGCGCCTGGAACAGGAGATGTTCCAGAAGGCGCGCGACCTCGAATTCGAGGAGGCGGCGCGCCTGCGCGACCGCATCGAGAAGCTCAAGGCCCTCGCTTTCCTGCCCGAGGCCTCGCTATCCTGATGCGCCCCCTGACACCCCGGACCCGCCCATGCGCACACAGGATCCCCGCCCGCCCGGCGTGGTCATGCTCGACCTCGTCGGCACCGAACTGACCACCGAAGACCGCGAACGCCTTCAGCACCCCGCGACCGGCGGGGTGATCCTGTTCGACCGCAATGTCGGCGGGCCCGAACAGGTGCGCGCCCTGACCGGCGCGATCCGCCGTGAGCGCCCCGAACTGCTGATCGCGGTGGATCAGGAAGGAGGGCGGGTACAGCGCCTGCGCGAGGGCTTCACCCGCTTCCCGCCGATGCGCAGCCTCGGGGAGCTGCATGACCAGGTGCCGACACGGGCGCGCGAACTGGCCCGTGCCGCCGGCGAACTGCTTGCCCTGGAGCTGCAGTCGGTGGGCATCGATTTCAGCTTTACGCCAGTGCTGGACCGGGATCTGGAGATCAGCGAAGTCATCGGCGACCGTGCATTTCATGACGATCCCGCGGTGATCGCGGAACTCGGGCTGGCATTCGTACGCGGTCTGACCGCCGCCGGCATGGCCTCGGTGGGCAAGCATTTCCCCGGACACGGGGCCGTGGCCGCAGACTCGCACGTGGCCGTGCCGGAGGATCCGCGCCCGCTGGCCGAGATCGAGGCCGGAGATATCGAGGCATTCCGGCCACTGACAGGGCATCTGGAAGGGATGATGCCGGCGCATGTAGTGTATTCCGCTGTGGATGCACGGCCCGCCGGATTCTCCCGTACCTGGCTTCAGGCCATCCTGCGCCGTGAGACGGGCTTCCAGGGGGCGATCTTCTCCGACGACCTCGCGATGGCCGGCGCCGAAACCATGGGCTCGCCCGCCGAGCGGGCGGACGCAGCCCTGGAGGCGGGTTGCGACATGATCCTGATCTGCAATCGCCCGCAGGAGGCCGATACAATCCTCGATCACCTGCGCGAACACCAGCAGAATGCCGACACCCGGGCGCGCCTGCGGCGCATGCACGCCCGGGCCGTGGAGAGCGATCCGCGCCGTCGCGAGGCCCTGCGCGTCCAGCTGCACGCCTGGCTGGAAGCGGGCCATGCAAGCCCGACGAAGGGTTCCTGACCGCAGCGTTTGCCGCCCCGTTGGCGCCGGGCTACCGACCCGCCTATAATGCGCCACCGGTTCGACACTGAGCTGCTAATAATATACTTAACCAATCCCACAATGATGGAGAATCGTCATGGCCGATAAGCTCATGATCGTCATGGTCAACACCGACCCGAACAATCCGTCCGAACTCGGCGCCCCGTTCTTCCAGGCCACCGTGGCCGCCGCCATGGAATACGACGTCGAGGTCGTGATGACCGGCCGTGCCGGCGAACTGGCCAAGAAGGGCGTGGCCGAGAACCTGTTCGTGCAGGAAGGCAGCAGCAAGAGCGTCTACGACTTCATCAAGGACGCCCACGAAGCCGGCGTCGTGCTGAAGGTCTGCACCCCGACGCTGGACCTGTGGGGCAACGACCTGATCGACGAAGTCGAGGAAACCGTTGGCGGCGCCTACGTGATCTCCGAGGCGATGGACGACGACACCGTCACCTTCACCTACTGAGGCGAAGCGACGGAATCCGTCGAGTGACCGGCCGGCCCCAGCGTCGGCCGGTCCTGTTTCGGGGCGGGGCATTCGCCACGCCCGCAGGCCGGGACTCCGCTTCCGGCCCCAGACGACCGGGGACCCGCATGAATCCCGAACAGGCACGTGCCACGCTCCGCGACGCCGACTGTCTGTACAGCCGTGACGCGGTGGAAACCGCCATTGACCGACTGGCCGAACGCACCGCGCACCAACTGGCGGACGAGAACCCGCTGGTGCTGGGCGTGATGAACGGCGGAGTGGTCCTGCTGGGCGGGCTGCTCACCCGCTGGTCCTTCCCCATGCAGGTCGATTACCTGCACGCTACCCGCTATCGCGGCGCCACGCGCGGCGAGGAACAGCTGCACTGGCTGTCCCTGCCGCACCAGTCCATGCAGGGACGCACCGTCGTGATCGTCGACGACATCCTCGACGGCGGCATCACCCTGGCCGGCATCCAGAACTTCTGCCGGGAGCAGGGCGCCCGTCGCCTGGTCACCATCGTGCTGGTGGACAAGGCCAACCCCGAGCGGGACCCGTCGATTACGGCCGACCATGCCGCCCTCGAGGCGCCGAACCGCTATCTGTTCGGCTACGGGATGGACTACCAGGACTATCTGCGCAACGCGCCCGGCATATTTGCCGTGGCCGAAAACTGAGACACCACACCCGACCAGCGAATCACGAGAGCGCGCGATGACCGCACCCCGACTGGCCATCATTGGCGGCACCGGACTGACCCGACTGAAGGACCTGGAGATCACCCACCGTCGGGTGATGCACACGCCGTATGGCGAACCCTCCGGCCCGCTGGTGTTCGGACACCTCAACGGCATTGAGACGGTGTTCCTGCCGCGGCACGGGGCGCGTCACACCATCCCGCCACATCAGGTGAACTATCGCGCCAACATCTGGGCCCTGCACAACACCGGGGTCGAGGCCGCCATCGCGGTGGCGGCGGTCGGCGGCATAACCGAATGCATGCAGCCGGGGCAGCTGGCAATCCCCGACCAGATCATCGACTACACCTGGTCGCGCGCGAACACCTATTTCGAAGGTGGCCACCTGGACGAGGTCACCCATGTAGACATGACCTGGCCGTACTGTCCCGAGGTTCGCGAAAAACTTCTGAACGCAGCCGGCGAGCTGGAACTGCCTGTCTGCGAGCAGGGGACCTACGGTGCTACCCAGGGACCGAGGCTCGAAACCGCGGCGGAGATCGACCGCATGGAACGAGACGGCTGTGACCTGGTGGGGATGACCGGCATGCCGGAAACGGCCCTGGCTCGGGAGCTGGGCCTCAGTTATGCGGCCTGTGCGGTGATTGCCAACCGTGCCGCCGGGCGCAGCAAGGGCGAGATCACCATGGACGAGATCGGGCGCAATCTGGAAACCGGGATGGAGCAGGTCAAACGTCTTCTTGCTCGCGTGATCGCGAGTCTCGACTGAAGGGGTGCACGCAGACGAGCGTGCTTCTCCGTCCATCTACACGATTTAACATAATATTCATTATGCGACATTACATGGACACAGGAAGGAATCGGTTGACGCGATACGCTGATTACGCGCCGTGTCGTCAGTCGCGGGTGGCGATGTCAATGCCCTCGCCCATGACGTCCACGAGGAAGTCGATCTGCTCCTCGGTGATCACGTAGGGGGGCATGAGATAGGAGACATTGCCCAGGGGACGCAGAAGCGCCCCGCGGGTCAGACCGTGGCGGTAGATATCCAGGCCCCGGCGTTCCTGCCACGGATACGGGGTCCGGCTGGCCTTGTCCTGCACCAGTTCGACCGCGGCGATCATGCCGTGCTGGCGCACGTCGGCCACGTGCGGGTGATCGTTCAGCGGCTCCAGGCGCCGAGCGATGTGCGTGGCCAGCTCGCGATTGCGCTCCAGCACCGGTTCGGACTCGAAGATGTCCAGCGTTGCCAGCGCGGCCCGGCAGGCCAGCGGATTCCCGGTGTAGGAATGCGAGTGCAGGAACATGTTGAGCTTTTCGTAATCGTCGTAGAACGCCTGATAGACCCTATCGGTGGTCAGCAGCGCGGCCATCGGCAGATAACCGCCGGTCAGCCCCTTGGACAGGCACAGGAAGTCGGGCGTGATCGGCCCCTGCTCGCAGGCGAACAGGGTCCCGGTACGGCCGAAGCCCACCGCGATCTCGTCGGCGATCAGGTGCACGCCATGGCGGTCGCAAGCCTCGCGCAGCAGGCGCAGGTATTCCGGGTCGAACATGCGCATGTGACCGGCGCACTGCACCAGCGGCTCGACGATGACCGCGGCGACCTCGTGGGCGTGGCGTTCCAGCGCCTGTTCCATGTGCGCGAACTGGCGGCGCGCCACATCGGCGCAGTCCTCGCCCGGCTCGCGGTGAAAGCAGTCGGGCCCCGGGACATTGATCACGTCCAGCATCAGCGGCTCGTAGGTATGCCGGTACAGCGGCACGTCACTGACCGAGAGGGCCCCGATGGTCTCCCCGTGATAGGCGTTGGAGAGCCCGATGAAGCGAGTCTTCTGCGGCTGGCCGACATTGCGCCAGTAGTGGAAGCTCATTTTGAGCGCCGCTTCCACGCCGGCCGAGCCGTTGTCGGCCAGGAACACCCGATCGAGGCCCGCCGGCGTTATGTCGATCAGGCGTTCGCTCAGCTCCACCACCGGTTCATGGGTGCAGCCGGCCAGGATGACGTGCTCCAGGCGGTCGACCTGGTCCTTTAGCGCGTCGTTGATGCGCGGATTGGCGTGGCCGAACAGGTTCACCCACCACGAGCTGATCGCGTCCAGATAGCGATTGCCGTCGAAATCGTACAGCCACATGCCCTCGCCCCGCTCGATCGGCAGCAGGGGAAGCGTGCCCTCCTCCCCGTAATCCTTCATCTGGGTACAGGGATGCCACAGGGCACGCAGGTCCCGCCGGCGTACGTCTTCGTTGCTCATGGATCAGACCCCGTGGCCGGCCTTCATCGCCTCGAATTCGTCCTCGAAGAAGAACTTCTCCTCGCCGAAGGCCGGCTTCAGCTGGTTCAGCCAGGTGGCGTTCTCGTCGTAACGGGCGAAGAACGGGCGCTGCACCCAGTCCGGGTTGCGGCCCTGGATGAAGCGCAGCACGAAGACCTTCTCCCCGTGGATCTCGGTCACGCCCTGGATCTCCACCTTGCCCGGATCGGCGCTCATGGATGGCCCGCGTGCGGTGCGAGCCAGTCCCGAGACCTGCTGCATCGCCTCGCGGTAGATCTCCCATGCACGCGCCAGCGGCACCTCGAAGTAGCGCCGGGCGCCGGTGTCACGTTCCACGAACATATAGTACGGAATGATCCCGAGCCGCACCTGCTCGCGCCACAGATCGGCCCAGGCCTGCGCGTCGTCGTTGATGTGGCGCAGCAGCGGCCCCTGAGCACGGATCTCGGCGCCGGTGTCACGCACCCGGCGAATCGCCTCGCGGGCGATCGGCGTGCGCAGCTCGTTGGGATGGTTGTAATGCGCCATGAGCGCCACGTGCTTGCCGCCCTCGACCAGCTGTTCCAGCAGCCGCAGCAGGTCATCGGCATCACTTTCGGTCACGAAACGGCAGGGCCAGAAGGACAGCGC
This sequence comes from Thioalkalivibrio sp. ALR17-21, assembly GCF_000420185.1. NCBI lineage: Bacteria > Pseudomonadati > Pseudomonadota > Gammaproteobacteria > Chromatiales > Ectothiorhodospiraceae > Thioalkalivibrio > Thioalkalivibrio sp. ALR17-21. Next base: position 18,522 of record NZ_ATUL01000006.1, read on the forward strand.
CTTGGTCCCGATCCGCACCGTCTGGACATGCTCCAGCCCGGGTTCCAGCAGAGCTTCGAGATAGCCGCGCAGGTTCCTGGTTTTCATGACCATCGGATCGCCACCGGTCATCAGAAGATCGGAGATCGCCGGGTGCTGGCGCAAGTACTGGTGCAGCAGATCGGCATCGGTGGAGGCGATGCGCAGTTCCTTGTCCCCCACGAACTGGGCCCAGCGGAAGCAGAAGGTGCAGTACGAATGGCAGGTCTGTCCCTGACTGGGGAAGAACAGCACCGTCTCGCGATACTTGTGCTGCAGGCCGTTCATGATCTCGCCGTCATCCTCGCTGGGCCGGTTCAGTTCCATCTGGCCGGCCGGATGCGGGTTCAGCTCATCCCGCAGCTCCTTCGCCAGGGCCGCGATCTCCTTGCGCTCGGCCCCGCGGCGATGCAGCGCAGCCATCCGCTCGTAGGCCTCCGGGGACAGCATCTCCCGCTGCGGGAAGGTCAACTGGAACATCGGGTCGTCCGGGATATTGTCCCAGTCGATCAACTCATCGATCACGTACTCGTTGATCCGGAATGGCAGCACGCTGGACACCACGCGCATGTCGAAACGCATGGATTCGGGCACGCGCTCGAGGGCTTCGATCCGATCCAGGTTGCGATCGTTGTAGACCTTGAAGTCACGTGGCTCGATCGAGCCCATCTCCGGGTCCCGGTAGAACTTGAGAACGGAATTCATCCGTGCCTCCTGTCGACGGTCGATGCGCCCGCTCCGGCCCCCGGGGCCGTCGCGATCGTGGGAATACGGTTGCTTCGGGACCGAGGCGGTCACACGGCGGGCCTTCGGGACAAGGACTGCCGCCTCGGTGGTGAGCGGCATCAGGAAAACAGCGCTACGTACGTTATCAAGCACCTCGCGGACGGACAAGAGATTTCGCGTGATCCTCAGGTTACCACCCCTGCGGCAGTGTGGGTTACCCTCGCCGAACCTGAAAGGAGGGCGTCATGCACCCGGAATTCCCCCACAAGGACATCATTCACCTCAACCATGCCGCGGTCGGACCGTGGCCCCGGCGCACCGCCGAAGCGGTCGAGGCCTTCGCCCGCGAGAACCTGCATTACGGCTCGCGGGGTTATGGACGCTGGCTGGAAACCATCGCCGCCACACGGGAGCTGGCGCGGCAACTGATCGGTGCACCCGAGGCGGAAGACGTGGCCTTCGTGAAGAACACCTCGGAGGCGCTGTCCATGGTGGCCTTCGGTCTGCCCTGGCAACCGGGGCAGAATATCGTGATTCCCGAGGGGGAGTTTCCCTCCAACCGCGTGGTATGGCACGCCGCTGCCCAACGTTACGACCTGGAAGTCCGGGAGGTCGCCATCGGCGAGGAGCCCGAGCTGGATCTGCTGCGGGCCTGCGACCAAGCCACGGCCCTGGTGTCCGCGAGTGCGGTGCGCTATGACTCGGGCCTGCGCATGGACGTTCAGTTCCTCGGCAACGAGCTGCACGGGCGCGGCATCCTGTTCTGCGTGGATGCCATCCAGCATCTGGGCGCCCTGCCCTTTGACGCCCCGGGATGCCGTGCGGATTTTGTGATGGCCGACGCGCACAAGTGGATGCTGGCTCCGGAAGGCATCGGTCTGTTCTACGTCAATCCGGAGGTCCGTGATCGCCTGCAGCTGAACGAATACGGCTGGCACATGCTCGAGCACGCCGGCGACTTCGACAATCCCGCGCTGACGCCCTCGCCCGGCGCCCGGCGTTTCGAGCCCGGCAGCCCCAACATGCTGGGCATCCAGGCGCTCCATGGCAGTCTGTCGCTGTTGCTGGAAACCGGCATGGACCGGGTGGACGAAGAGATCCGGGAGCACTGGCTGCATCTCGAGGATCGCCTGCGCGGACTGGGCTGCGAGATCCTCAGTGCCCGCCACCGCCGCGCCGGCATCCTGACCTTCCGCCCCTCCGCGGGCCTGCTGGGGGATACCCCGCTGGAGACCGTCTACCACCGGCTGCAGGCGGACGGCATCCTGTGCGCCATGCGCGGCGGCGGGATCCGTTTCTCCCCGCATTTCTACCACGAGACCGCGGATCTGGACCGCGCGGTGGAGGGGCTGCGCGAGGCCCTGCCGGGCGGGTAAGGCCGCTCAGAAGGTGTGGGTTTTGCGATCCGAATTGAGCATGCCGCCCAGGTGATCCTCGATCCGGCGGCGGGTCTGCCCCTTGTCGGAGGTGTTGAACTGGACTCCGATACCGCGCAGGCGGTTGCCCTGCGCCCGTGGCGGGGTGATCCAAACCACCGTACAGGGCGTTGGCAGGCGATCACCGTCCTCCAGCAGCGACAGCAGCAGGAAGACCTGATCACCCAGCTTGTACGACTTGTCGGTGGGAATGAACAGCCCCCCGTTGCTCACAAAGGGCATGTACGCCGCATACAGCGCGGGTTTTTCCTTGATTGCCAAGGTCAGCATCCCTTGCCCGGCCATGAGCCCTCCCCAATTTCCACAGTGGTTTTTGCAGCGGCGCTCAGTATGCCCCGGAGCGCCCACGCGATGCCAGCCGACTGGCCGTCGCCTGCGGCAGCATGGCCGCCGCCATGTCTTCCAGCCGCAGCTGCGGGTTCAGCTGCGCGCGGGCCTGACGCTGCCAGCGACGCGATTCCTGGACCAGCTCGGCCAGCCCCCGCGCTCCGCGCTCGCGGGCAAAGGCCCGCAGCCGGTCCGGCGGGAACTGCGCGGCGAATCGATCCACCTCGCCGCTCGCCAGCCAGCGCTGGGCCGACAACAGCAGGGCCTGCCAGCGCGGCAGCAGGGTCTCCAGGTTGCAGCGCGCCAGGTGCGTGACCGCCGAATGCAGCTCGCGTGTCTGCAACAGTTCCGCCAGAGCCTCACGTTCCTGTCGCCAGGCGGCGTGACGCTCGGGATCCGCCAGGAGTTCGGCCGCGACCACCGGGCGTCCGAGGCTGGCCGCCCAGGCCTCGTCCACCGCCGAAGGCTCCGGCGCGCCGGCGGCCAGCCAGTCACGTGCGGCCTCGAGATCCGGCGCCGGAAGATGCAGATCCTCGCACCGGCTGCGAATGGTGGCCGGCAGGGCCGAGGGTCGCGCGCTCTCGAGAACGATCAGCCCGCCCGCCGGGGGCTCTTCCAGGGTCTTGAGCAGCGCATTGGCCGCACTGGCGTTCATGGCGTCCGCCGGATGCAGCCGGAGCACTCGCCAGTCACCGGAGCCGCTGAGCGCCAGGAATTCACCGGCTTCGCGCACGGCATCCACCGGGATATCCTTGCCCGGCTCCGGCGGCATCACGTCGTGCAGCTCCGGATGCACGCCCCCGAGAAAACCGCGACACCCGCCACATTCCCCGCAGGCCGGCTGCGTGCCCGTGGCCCTTTCGCAGAACAGGCGCTGCAGCAGGGCCGAGACCAGCAGGCCCTTGCCCACGCCCTCGGCGCCGGTGACCAGCAGGCCACCGGGCAAATGCCCGGCCGCCGCGCGCTGCACCAGCGCCTGCCAGGGCTGCGCGAGCCACGGCGGCACCGCGCCCGGCTCGTTCACGTAGACGCCTCCAGCAAACCGCGGGAGCGCAGTCCATCGAGCATCCGCTGCCCCACGGTGGCGGCATCCGCCGAGGCATCCACCATCAGATAGCGCTGCGGTTCGGCATCGGCCCGGCGCCGGTAAGCCGCGCGGGCACGTTCGAAGAAATCCATCGCCTCGCGCTCGATGCGGTCCCGTCGTCCCCGCTGCACGGCCCGCTGCAGTCCGGTTGCCGGGTCGATGTCGAGCAGGATCACCAGATCCGGTCGCAGATCGCCCTGCACCCAGTCCTCCAGTGCCGCAACCCGGGTGTCGCCCAGACCGCGTCCTCCGCCCTGATAGGCAAAGCTCGCATCGGTAAAACGGTCGCTGACCACCCACTGTCCCGCATCCAGGGCCGGACGGATCACTTCGGCGAGATGCTGCGCGCGCGCCGCGAACATCAGCAACAGCTCCGCTTCCGGGATCATCTCCGGCAGGTCCGGATCCAGCAACAGGCCGCGCAGGCGTTCGCCCAGCCCGGTGCCCCCGGGTTCGCGGGTCGCGCATACTCGGTGGCCGGCCGCCTCCAGCGCCTCGACCAGGGTTTCCATCTGGGTGGTCTTGCCGGCCCCTTCTATGCCCTCGAGGGTCAAAAATCGCCCGGTCATCAACGTCCCCTTCGGCCGTAGCGGCTCGCGTCGCCATCCAGCTGATAGCGGATCACGGCCTCGCGATGTTCGCGATAGGTCTCGGAAAAATGGTGGCTGCCATCATTGCGCGAGACAAAAAAGAACTCCCGGGTGTCCGCCGGCCGCGCGGCCGCTACGATGGCGGCCCGGCCCGGCAGTGCGATGGGCGTCGGCGGCAGCCCTGGCCGGGTATAGGTATTGTACGGATGATCCCGCTCCAGCTCCGCGCCCGTCAGTCGTTGCACGCCGGTCTCCTGCACATACAGCAGCGTGGGATCGGTCTGCAGCCGCATCCCCTCGCGCAGGCGATTCACGAACACGGCGGCCACCCGGTCACGCTCGTCGCCGCGCCCGGTCTCGCGTTCCACGATCGAGGCCAGGATCAGCAACTCGTACGGCTCCTCCAGCGGCAGATCCTCGGAACGCCCCGCCCAGGCCGCATCCAGCGTGGCCCGCATCGCCTCGTGGGCACGCCGCAGGACGTCCAGCGAGTCGGTCCCGGAGCCGAAGAAATACGTATCCGGCAGGAACCAGCCTTCGGGGTGCTCGATGTCGTCGAGGCCCAGGACATCCGGCAGATTGTGGACACCCACCGATTCCGCCGGCGGGTCCAGTTCATCATGCCGGCGCACCGCGGCGAGTGCCTGGCGCACGGTCCAGCCTTCCGGCAGTGTCAGACGGTGCCGGACCACGTCGCCACGTGCCATGGCCTGCACCAGGTCCGCCGGGGTCATCCCGGCATCCACCGCGTACTCGCCGGCCTGGAGCCGGCCCGCCACACCCTGTCGCCGGGCATACACCTCGACCACCCGCGCCGACTCCACCCAGCCGCGGCGTTCGAACTCCCGGCTGAGGCTGCGCAGACCGGTCCCCGGCTGCAGCTCGAAGCGCTGCGGCTCCTCCAGGGCCAGCGGGCGTTCCAGCTGGGCCCGATACCAGTCGGCCAGCCACAGCGCCCCGGCCGCAACCGCCACGAGCGTCAGTACGCCCGCCAATGCCATGATCTTCCTAATCCGCTTCATGCAGTGCCCTCCTGAGCGCCTGCAGGGCCGCAGGCTCGGTCCTCGCCGCCCCGCCCCCGATCAACACGCCCGCGGCCAGCCCCAGCCGCGCGTTGCTCACATACAGTCCGTCGGCGGCCTGCAGACGCTCGTACGTCGGCCAGGCGACCTCGGTGCTGACACCAAATTCCTCGGCCTTCTCCAGCACCCAGGCACGTCGCGTGCCGGCGATTCCGGCCTCGTCGACCGGCGGTGTCACGAGGTGAGTCCCCTCGCGCAACCACAGGTTCCCCTGCGTGGCACAGGTAATCCGACCGGCGGCGTCCCGCAGGATCGCCTCATCCTCTCCCTCGCGCCAGTGCATGCGCGCCAGCACGTTATCCAGGCGTCCCAGGTGCTTGATCCCGCCGAGGGCCGGATTGACGCTGGCCGGTATCGTCGAAAACCCGATGCGCAGTGGCGTCGCTTCCGCGGGATCCGGTCGTGGCATCACCGGCCCGGCACTGACCAGCCGGGTGACCGCTGGCTCCGCCGGAGGCGCATAGCCTCGCGGGCCGCGGCCCCGGGTCAGGGTAAGACGCACCAGACGTTCGCCCGGCCCCGCCGCCGCCTCGATCTCCCCGCGCAGCCACTCCGGGTCCTGCGCGGGGAACCCCAGGCGCTGCAGCCCCAGCTCGAGGCGCGCCCGATGCCACGCCCACAGGCAGGCATGCCGCTGGCGTACCAGTACCGTCTCGAACAGTCCGTCGCCCAGCAGCAGGCCCCGATCGTCGGCCGTCACCTCCGATCCGGAGCCATCGTTCGCCCGACTCACCCCGCGCGCTCCACATCCGTACCCAGTGCATCCAGCAGACCGCGCGCCTTGTGCCGGGTCTCCTCGAGCTCCTGGTCGGGATCCGAATCGGCGACGATCCCGGCGCCGGCGCGAAACCGCAGTTCCCGGTCCCGCACCACCAGGGTACGGATCAGGATATTGGTATCCATGCGACCGTGATCACTGACATAACCACAGGATCCGGTGTAGGCCCCGCGCGGCACTCGGCCCTCCAGTTCCTGGATCACCTGCATGGAGCGGATCTTGGGGCATCCGGTGATGGTCCCGCCCGGGAAGGTCGCGCGCAGCAGTTCTTCCGCGCGCGTCCCCGGCCGCAGCCGTGCCGTGATGCTGGACACGATGTGGTGGACCCGGCGGTAGCTCTCAATGGTCATCAGCTCGGCGACCCGCACGCTGCCGGTACATGCCACGCGGCCCAGATCGTTGCGTTCCAGGTCCACCAGCATGATGTGCTCGGCGCGTTCCTTGAGGTTGACCTCCAGTTCGCCATATAGCTCACGGTCGGCGTGCGCATCCGGGTCGCGCCGACGGGTGCCAGCGATCGGCCGGGTTTCGGCGACGCCTTCCTGAGCCGACACCAGGCGTTCCGGCGAGGAGCTGATCACCTCCGCTCCCGGCAGCCGCAACCAGGCCGCAAACGGCGCAGCGTTGGCACCCCGCAGGCGCCGATAGAGCTCGCCGGTATCCAGGGACCGGTCGGCACGAGCGTGCCATTCGCGTGACAGGTTGGCCTGGAAGGTATCCCCGGCGCGGATGTACTCCAGCGCCCCGCGCACCGCCGCGCGGTAATATTCGGGATCGTCCTCCTCGATCTGCAGCACCGGCAGGTCGCCGCCCCCCGGGCCCGCCGCCGCGTCCGTTGCCACCGCCGCCAGGTCGGCCTCCAGCTGCTCGCGCCGCGCGCGATCAGCCTCGGAATCCACCCACCAGGTGACTCCTTCGTGATGATCGCGGATCAACGCGGCAGGAAACCGCGTCGCAACGGCCGTCGGCAACCATGGATCCGGTGCAAAGCGCCCCAGCGCGGGCTCCAGGTGCCAGGCGAATTCGTAGCCCACATACAGGAACCAGCCACCGAAGAACGGCAGATGGGCATGTTCGGGGGCTGGCATGCACGCGGTCGGCGTACACCCCAGATCGACATCGGCCGCCGCCAGCAATGCGTCACCATCGCCGGCATCCAGCGTACGCCCGGGGAACGCAAACAGGATGGAAAAGCGCGCCGGCGCCTGCCCGATCAGGGCCGACTCCAGCAGATGCGGATAACGCTGGGGGAAACGCCCTGCGAGGACCGCCAGATCGATCCCCGAGGGCAGCCTTTCGACGGCCATGCCCGCGCGAGGCCGGCGTCAGATGGCGCGGAACACCAAGGTTCCGTTGGTGCCGCCGAATCCAAAGGAGTTGGACAGGGCCACGCGGGTGTTCATGTCACGGGCCTCGTTGGCGACATAATCCAGATCGCAGCCCTCACCCGGATTGTCCAGGTTGATGGTTGGCGGCGAGACCTGATCACGCAGGGCCAGCGCGGTAAACACAGCCTCGATCCCGCCCGCGGCACCCAGCAGGTGCCCGGTCATGGACTTGGTCGAATTGACCAGAAGGTTCTTCGCATGATCGCCGAAGGTCCGCTTGAGCCCCTCGGTCTCGGCCAGATCCCCGGCCGGGGTGGAGGTTCCGTGGGCGTTCACGTACCCCACTTCCTCCGGCTCAACGCCCGCGTCTTTCATGGCCCGGACCATGCACTTGGATGCCCCGCTGCCATCCTCGACCGGCTGGGTCATGTGATGGGCATCGGAATTCCAGGCGAAACCGCCGATCTCGCAGTAGATGTTCGCGCCGCGGGCCTTCGCGTGTTCGTACTCCTCCAGGACCATCACCCCGGCCCCGTCACTGAGTACGAAACCGTCCCGGTCGGCGTCCCATGGCCGCGAGGCGCGGGCGGGATCGTCGTTGCGGGTCGACAGCGCGCGCGCCGCGGCAAAGCCGCCGATGCCCAGCGGCGTGGTGGCCATCTCGGCCCCGCCCGCAACCATCGCGTCGGCATCGCCATAGGCGATCATGCGCGCGGCGTCACCGATGTTGTGGGTGCCGGTGGCACAGGCGGAGACGATGGAGATGTTCGGCCCCTCCAGTCCCCGCATGATGGAGAGATTCCCCGCCACCATGTTGATGATGGCGCTGGGGACGAAGAACGGAGAGATCTTGCGGGCCCCGCCCTTCAGGTAGGCACCGTAGGAACGCTCGATGTAGGGCAGCCCCCCGATGCCGGAGCCAATCGCGACCCCGATCCGCTCCGGATCGGAACTGTCCGCGGACAGCCCGGCATCATCCAGGGCCTGGAGTCCCGCCGCCAGACCATAGATGACAAAGGTGTCCATCTTCTTCTGGTCCTTGACCGGGACATAGTCATTGGCATTGAAGTCCCGCACCGCGCCGGAAATCTTGACCGGCATGTCCGAGGCATCGAACACGTCGATGGGCGTGATCCCGCTCTTCCCGGCCTTGATGCTGGACCAGGCCTGGTCGATAGTGGATCCGACCGGGGACACGATGCCGAGGCCGGTGACCACAACACGTCGCTTAGCCAATGATTTTCTCCCTCGAAAGACGGCTGCACGCGGACGGCGAAGAGGGGGACGCGCCGTGTTGGCGCGCCCCCTCGCCGCGACCATGGACCCGATCAGTCCTTGGCGTGCTCGTTGATGTAGTCGATCGCCTGCTGCACGGTGGTGATCTTTTCGGCCTGCTCGTCGGGGATTTCCGTTTCGAATTCCTCCTCGAGCGCCATCACGAGTTCGACGGTGTCAAGCGAGTCCGCGCCCAGATCGTCGACGAAAGCGGCGGCGTTCGTGACATCCTCTTCCTTGACTCCCAGCTGCTCGACAACGATTTTCTTGACGCGTTCTTCAATGCTGCTCATGGTTGAAACATCCCCTTGGATATGAGGCGGGTCCGGTAAAGGTCCGCCATTCTATTGAAAAGCACCGCCGTGATCCACAACCCCGGCGGAGGACTCCGCGTAACGGGCCCGCGGCTCAGTGCATGAATCAGTGCATGAACATGCCGCCGTTGACGTGCAGGGTCTCGCCGGTAATGTAACCGGCCTCGTCGGACGCCAGAAAGCCCACCGCCGCCGCCACTTCCTCGGCGTCACCCAGACGGCCCAGCGGGATCTCGCCCAGCAGCCGTTCGCGCGTCGCCTCGTCCAGCTCGCGCGTCATGTCAGTGTCGATGAATCCGGGGGCCACCGTGTTGACCGTGATATTGCGGGCGCCCACCTCGCGCGCCAGGGAGCGGGCGAAGCCGGCCAGCCCGGCCTTGGCGGCGGCGTAGTTGGTCTGTCCCGCATTCCCGGCCGTCCCGACCACCGAGCCGATCAGCACCACCCGCCCGCGGCGGGCCTTCATCATGCCCTTGATCACTTTCTGCGTGAGCCGGGCGGCCGCGGTGAGGTTGGTGTCGATCACCGCATCCCAGTCCTCGTCCTTCAGGCGCATGAACAGGTTGTCGCGGGTGATGCCCGCGTTGTTCACCAGCACCTCGATGGCGCCCTCGGTCGCCTGAATGTCCTCCAGCGCGGTCCTGACCGATTCGGCATCGGTGACGTCCATGGCGACCCCGCGGCCGCCCCAGGGGGCCAGGGCCTCCGAGATCCGGCCGGCGCCGGCGTCACTGGTGGCGGTGCCCACCACCTGCATGCCCTGTTCCGCCAGACGGCGGGCGATGGCCGCGCCAATGCCGCGGCTCGCCCCGGTCACGAGAGCGATTCGTTGGTTTTCCGACATCAACGGTTTCCTTGCTGTTGGGAAATGGGCGGTCAGCCGGCGGTCAGCCGGTCACGGACGCTTTCCAGGGTGGCCCGATCGGCCACGTCCGGATGATCAATCGAACGGTCGATCCGTTTCGCCAGTCCGGTCAGCACCCGACCGGGACCACATTCCACCTGCACCCCGGCGCCGGCGTCGCGCAGTCCCTGAACGGTTTCCACCCAGCGGACCGGGCGGTAGAGCTGCTCCGCCAGTCGGGTCTTCAGGCTGTCCACGTCGCTCGCCGGTGCGGCGGTCGCGTTCTGCCACACGGGAATCTGCGGGGCACGGAATTCGGCGGTGTCCAGCGCCGCCTGCAGACGTTCGGCCGCCGGGCGCATCAACGCACAGTGGGAAGGGACCGACACCGGCAGCTTCAGCGCCCGTTTGGCGCCTGCATCGCGAGCCGCCGACACCGCGCGGTCCACGGCCCCGACCGTGCCGGCGATCACCACCTGTCCCGGTGCATTGAAGTTCACTGCCTCCAGGGTGTCGCCCTCGGCCTGTGCCTCACACAGGGCGATCACGTCGGCATCCTCCAGGCCAAGGATCGCGGCCATGGCCCCCTCGCCTGCGGGCACGGCCTCCTGCATGGCCCGGGCGCGCTCCGCGACCAGACTAACGGCATCCGGAAACCGCAGGACCCCGGCCGCCACCAGGGCGCTGTATTCGCCCAGGCTGTGTCCGGCCACCGCCATGGGCTCCGGAACCCCCTGTTCACGCAGCATCCGCCAGCAGGCCACGCCAGCCGCCAGCATCACGGGCTGGGTCCAGCGGGTCTCGTCGAGCTGTTTCGCCGGTCCGTGCTGAACCAGGCTCCACAGGTCGGCGTCCAGGCAGTCCGAGGCCTCCTGAAAGGTATCGCGTACCACGGCGAATTCATCACCGACATCGGCGAGCATGCCCACCGACTGGGACCCCTGTCCCGGAAAAACCGCTGCCCAGGAAACTGTCATGGTTCGTGTCCGAAATTCACTGGATGAGAAAGCGGGCGTAGTTTAGGCGCTGACGCCGGCCCCGGCAAACCCCGAAACGCGACCGGTTTCGTGTCCGTCGAACGAAAAACCGGGAGTTTCCCTTGAGTTCCATCCATGCATCCGCATAATGTCGCAACCCTGATTCATTACGCGAGGAACTGCATGGCGAAGGAAGACGAAATCGAGCTCGAAGGAACCGTCGTCGAGACGCTCCCCAACACCACCTTCCGGGTGGAGCTCGAGAACGGGCACACGGTCACCGCGCACATCTCCGGGAAGATGCGCAAGCACTATATCCGGATCCTGCGCGGCGACAAGGTCATCGTGCAGATGACGCCCTACGACCTGAGCAAGGGTCGCATCGTCTACCGCAACAAGTAAGCGCGCCACAGTCTCCCCGGCATGCAAAAGGCCGGCGCCCCGAAGGGTGCCGGCCTTTTTCGTGAGGGACACCACAGGCTCGTGGTGTCCCGTTCGTGGTCGGATCAGGAAGAGACGGCGGGTTCGTGGATATCCATCTCGAGACCGTCCTCGCCCAGGCGCACGGTCACTTCGCCACCCTGCGCCAGCTTGCCGAACAGGAGTTCGTCCGCCAGCGGCTTCTTGATGTGCTCCTGGATGGTCCGTCCCATCGGCCGCGCACCCATCTGCGCGTCGTAGCCGTGCTCGGCCAGCCAGGCGCGCGCCTCGGATTCCACCGTCAGGGTCACCTTCTTCTCGTCCAGCTGGGCCTGGAGCTGGGTGAGGAACTTGTCGACCACGTTCAGGATGGTCGCCTCGTCCAGCGGGCCGAACTGGATGGTGGCATCCAGACGGTTGCGGAATTCCGGGGTGAACGTCCGCTTGATGGCCTCCATCGCGTCGGTGGAGTGATCCTTGCGCGTGAAGCCCACCGACGGCCGCGAAGCCGCTTCGGCACCGGCGTTGGTGGTCATCACCAGGATCACGTTGCGGAAATCCACTTCCCGCCCGTTGGCGTCGGTCAGCGTGCCGTGGTCCATCACCTGCAGCAGCACGTTGAACACGTCCGGGTGCGCCTTTTCGATCTCGTCCAGCAACAGCACCGAATGCGGATGCTTGAGGATCGCGTCCGTCAGCAGGCCGCCCTCGTCGTAGCCGACATAACCCGGCGGGGCACCGATCAGGCGCGAGACCGTGTGGCGCTCCATGTATTCGGACATGTCGAAGCGTGCCAGATGGATGCCCATCTGCTGGGCCAGCTGACGCGTGACCTCGGTCTTGCCGACACCGGTCGGACCGGCGAACAGGAAGGAACCGATCGGCTTGTCCTGGTCACCCAGGCCGGAACGCGACATCTTGATGGCCGTGCTCAGGGTGCCGATCGCCTCGTCCTGACCGAACACCGTCATCTTCAGGTTGCGTTCCAGGTTGCGCAGGGTCTCCTTGTCGGTGCTGGACACCGATTTCGGCGGGATGCGCGCGATCTTGGCCACGATGTTCTCGATGTCCTGCACGCCGATGGTCTTCTTGCGCTGGCTCACCGGCAGCAGCTGGCGACTGGCACCGGCCTCGTCGATCAGGTCAATCGCCTTGTCCGGCAGGAAGCGATCGGTGATGTAGCGGTCCGACAGCTCCGCCGCAGCCTGCAGCGCCGGCTTGGTAAAGCGCACGTTGTGGTGCGACTCGAAACGCGACTTGAGCCCTCGCAGGATCTGATAGGTTTCATCCACCGTGGGCTCGGGTACCTCGATCTTCTGGAAACGCCGCGCCAGTGCGCGGTCCTTTTCGAAGATCCCGCGATACTCCTGATAGGTGGTCGAACCGATGCACTTGAGCTCACCGGAGGCCAGCATCGGCTTGATCAGGTTCGAGGCATCCATTACCCCGCCGGACGCGGCACCGGCCCCGATGATGGTATGGATCTCGTCGATGAACAGGACCGCGGCGGGTTCCTTCTTGAGCTGGGCGAGCACCCCTTTCAGGCGTTTTTCGAAGTCGCCGCGATACTTGGTTCCGGCCACCAGCGCGCCCAGGTCCAGGGCATAGACCGTGGCTTCCTCGATCGCTTCCGGCACCTGGCCATCGACCACACGCCGCGCCAGCCCCTCGGCGATCGCAGTCTTGCCGACCCCGGCCTCGCCCACCAGCAGCGGGTTGTTCTTGCGCCGCCGGCAGAGGATCTGGATGGTGCGCTCGATCTCGTGGTCCCGCCCGATCAGCGGGTCGATCTCGTCATTGCGCGCCTTCTCGTTGAGGTTGGTCGCGTACAGCTGCAGCGCGTTGGTCTTTTCTTCGGTCACCGTCTCGCCCTGCTGCTCGGAGGATTCCTCCGCCTGCTCCTGGTGAATCTGGCCGAGCTCGTCCTCGCCGACCTTCGAGATACCGTGGGAAATGAAGTTGACCACGTCCAGACGCGAGATGTTCTGCTGGCCCAGCACGTACAGCGCCTGACTGTCCTGCTCGCCGAACAGCGCCACCAGGACGTTGGCTCCGGACACCTCCTTGCGACCACTGGACTGCACGTGGAACACCGCGCGCTGCAGGACCCGCTGAAAACCGAGGGTCGGCTGGGTCTCGCGCGTGTCGTTCGGCGGGATCCGCGGGGTGTTTTCGTCGATGTAGGCCTCCAGTTCGTCGCGGATCCGGTCAAGATCCGCACCGCAGGCACGCAGTACGGTGGCTGCACTGGGGTTCTGGGCCAGGGCCATCAGCAAGTGCTCCACGGTCACGAACTCGTGGCGTTTCTCGCGGGCCTCCTTGAAGACCAGGTTCAGACTGAATTCGAGTTCCTTGTCGAGCATGGGGGTCAGGCCTCCTCCATCGAGCATAGCAGTGGGTGCTGATGGCTCCGGGCGTATTCATTCACCTGGGCCACCTTGGTCTCGGCGACATCGCGGGTATAGATGCCGCACACGCCCTTGCCCCGGGTATGCACCTGCAGCATCACCCGGGTGGCCTTCTCGCGATCCATGCCGAAGAAGGTCTCCAGGACCTCCACCACGAATTCCATCGGCGTGTAGTCGTCGTTGTTCAACACGACCTTGTACTGCCGTGGCGGCTTGAGTTCCGGCCTCGATTCATCGACCGCAACGGAATCGTCGTGATCGGGTTGGCGGGGCTTGTCGTCACTCATCTTTCGGTCCAGCTCGCACTCGTGGCGCCCTCGGGCACCGCGTGTTCATTTCTGTAGAGTCCTGACATCATCGAACGGTTCCCGGCGCTTGCCAAGTGTCCGCATGGCGCGGGAGGCCAGCCCGCCTGTGGTGGGAGCGCAGCCCTCTGCGCGATCAGGCATGACCGATCGGCCAGGGGGCTGGCCTCCCACAGGCTGCATCTCCACTGGCTGCCTGCGCCCGGGTCGTTCAGCCGTCCATGTGGCGGATCATCGCCTCGCCGAAGGCGGAGCAGGCGATCGGTTCCACTCCGTCCATCAGCCGCGCGAAGTCATAGGTCACCTCGCCGGCGGCGATCGCGCCCTCCATGCCGCGCACCACGAGATCCGCCGCCTCGGTCCAGCCCAGGTGGCGCAGCATCATCTCGGCCGACAGCACCAGCGAGCCCGGATTGACCTTGTCCTGACCGGCATACTTGGGCGCGGTACCGTGCGTGGCCTCGAACATCGCGGTGGTGTCGGAGATGTTGGCCCCGGGCGCGATGCCGATCCCGCCGACCTGGGCGGCCAGGGCGTCGGAGATATAGTCCCCGTTCAGGTTCAGGGTGGCGATTACCGAGTAGTCCTCCGGGCGCAGCAGGATCTGCTGCAGGAAGGCATCCGCGATGACGTCCTTGATCACGATCTCGCGACCGGTCTTCGGGTTCCTGAACACCTGCCACGGGCCACCGTCGAGGTCCTCGGCACCGAATTCCTCGCGCGCCAGCTCGTAGCCCCAGGCCTTGAAGGAGCCCTCGGTGAATTTCATGATGTTGCCCTTGTGCACCAGGGTCACCGACGGGCGGTCATTGTCGATCGCGTACTGTATGGCCTTGCGCACCAGCCGCTTCGTGCCCTCGCTGGAGACCGGCTTCACGCCGATCCCCGCGGTATCCGGGAAGCGGATCTCGCGCACGCCCATCTCGTCCTGCAGGAAGTCGATGAGCTTTTTCGCCTCGGGCGTTCCGGACTCGAATTCGATGCCCGCGTAGATATCCTCCGAGTTCTCGCGGAAGATCACCATGTCGGTCTTTTCCGGCTCCTTCAGCGGGCTGGGCGTGCCCTGGTAATAGCGCACCGGACGCAGGCAGACATACAGATCCAGCTTTTGCCGCAGCGCCACGTTCAGCGAACGGAAGCCGCCGCCCACCGGGGTGGTCAGCGGGCCCTTGATCGACACCTTGTATTCGCGCACTGCATCCAGCGTCTCATCGGGGAGGCCGGAGTCATCGTCGTAGACCTGCGTGGCCTTCTCGCCGGCATAGACTTCCATCCACTCGATCGCCTTCTGGCCGCCATAGGCCTTCTCCACCGCCGCATCCGTGACCCGGCGCATCACCGGGGTGATGTCCGCGCCGATGCCGTCCCCCTCGATATAGGGGATCACCGGACGATCCGGCACCACCAGGCCGCCGTCCTTGCCCACCTCGATGGGTTGGCCTTTCTCCGGGATGCGAATGTGCTGGTACGCCATGAAGACTCCTTTTGCAGCGCCGTGTCATTGGGATTTGGATGCCGGCGATTATACATGGCCTCCGTGGCCTTCGCCGCCGGGCGGCGGGTATCATTGCGCCATGAATGAACGCCTGCGCTGCCATATCACCGTCGCTGCGGTCATCGAGGATCGAGGCCGCTTCCTGTTTGTCGAGGAAGAGGATGCGGGCCTGCGCGTTCTCAATCAGCCCGCGGGCCACCTGGACCCGGACGAGGACCTGATCGCCGCAGTGCGGCGCGAGGTCCGCGAAGAGACGGCCCTCGAATTCGCCCCGCAGCACTCGCTGGGCTGCGACCTGCTGCGTCTGGCCGACGGCGCGGTCATCCTGCGCGTGGCCTTCACCGGTACGGTGTCGGCACCGGCGCAGCCGATCCGCCGCGACCCCGCAATCCTCGCCACCCACTGGCTGGATGCCGCCACCGCGCTGAACGGTCATCGCCTGCGCAGCCCGCTGGTGGCCCGCAGCCTGCGACGCTGGGAATCGGGTCTGCGCCTGCCGCTGGAATCTGCCGGCGAACTCGTCGACAACGTGCGGCCCGCCCCCGCACGCCCCGAGGAATGAGCCGCATGGCCACCAGTGAACGCATCATCGTCGGGCTCTCCGGCGGCGTGGATTCGGCGGTCGCCGCCCTGCGCCTCCTGCAGACGGGACACCGCGTCGAAGGCCTGTTCATGAAGAACTGGGAAGACGATGACGCGGACGGCCACTGTGCCGCGGAAGACGACTACGCGATGGCCCGCGAGGTCGCGGCCACCCTGGAGATCCCGTTGCACAAGGCGAACTTCGCCGAGGATTACCGCCAGCGGGTCTTCGCCCACTTTCTCCACGAGTACCGCGCCGGCCGCACCCCCAACCCGGACATCCTGTGCAACCGCGAGATCAAGTTCCGCGCCTTTCTCGAGCAGGCCCAGGCACTGGGCGCCGACGCCATCGCCACCGGCCACTATGCCCGCGCCTGGCACGGCCCCGACCACAGCGAACTGCGACTCGCCGAGGACGCCAACAAGGACCAGACCTATTTCCTGCACGCCCTGGATCAGGCACAGCTGCGCCCGGCCCGTTTCCCGCTGGGGGACCTGCCCAAGGAACGGGTGCGCGAACTGGCATACGAGCACGGCCTGCCCAATCACGCGCGCAAGGATTCCACCGGCATCTGTTTCATCGGCGAACGCCCGTTCCGCGAATTCCTCGCCCGTTATCTCGAGGGCAGCGAGGGCGACATCTGCACCCCGGACGGTCGCGTGGTCGCCCGCCATCACGGCCTGATGTTCTACACCCTGGGGCAGCGTCAGGGACTGGGCATCGGCGGGGTCGAAGGCGCGGCCGATGCCCCCTGGTACGTGGTCGACAAGGACCTCGCGGGCAACCGACTGATCGTGGCGCAGAATTCGGCCCATCCGCTGCTGATGAGCCCGGAGCTGACGACCGAACCCGTGCACTGGATCCACCGCTTTCCGGCCGACGGGGAAACCCTGCAGGCGCGTCTGCGTCATCGCCAGCCGCTGCAGGACTGTCGGGTCTGTCCGGAGGTGGACGGACGCGCGCGCGTGGTCTTCGAACAGCCGCAGCGTGCGGCCACGCCCGGCCAGTCCATCGTGTTCTATCGCGACGGCACCTGCCTGGGGGGCGGCGTGATCGCCACACGCCACACCCTGTCCGCGGACACCCCGGTTGCCGCCGGGGCATGAGTCCGGAGGGCGGTTTCCGGTATAGTGCCTCCCCTGATACCCAGACCCGGACGGACACGGCTTGGAGCGCAGCGACCACAACCGCACCCTGGCACTGGCGGCCATCTTCCAGGCCGCGAGCCTGGTCAAGGACCTGGCCTGGCGAGGCTCCTGCGACGAATACGAGCTGGAGGTCCTGATCGGAAGCCTGTTCGCCTTCGACTCGACCACGCCCGAGGAGATCTATCGCGGCGAAGTCAGCCTGCGTACCGGGCTGGAACGCGTGCGCACCCAGCTGGAAAGCGGTGGCAAGCCGCCGGACATGGAGATCACCCGCTACGCGGTGGGGCTGATCTTCCTCGAACGCAAGCTGCAGAAGCGCGGCGACATGATGCAGCAGCTGGCCGACGGCCTGCAGGGCGCCCAGCGGCAGGTGGACTACTTCACCCTGACCCACGAGAGCGTGATCTCGCGGCTGGGCGAGATCTACAAGGAGACCATCTCCGAGCTCGGCCCGCGCATCATCGTCCAGGGCGAACAGAACAATCTCTCCAGCCCGGATACCGCGGCCCGTATTCGCGCGCTGCTGCTGGCCGGCATTCGCGGCGCCGTGCTGTGGCGCCAGGCCGGCGGCTCGCGCTGGAAGCTCCTGTTCGGGCGCAAGCGCCTGATGAACGAGGCCGGCCACATTCTTCAACGTCTCAACACCTGACTTCGGATGGACGCATCATGAGCGACGCTATGCCCCGGAACACCCGCACCCTGTCCGCCGGCGGACACGAGTGCCAGTACGTCCCGATCGCCGACGACCGACGCGCGCAGACCCTGCCCTTCGCGCTCAAGGTGCTGCTGGAAAACCTGATGCGCCACGAGGACGGGCGCACGGTGACCCGCGACGACATCGAGGGCCTGCTGGACTGGGACCCGGCGGCGGAACCCTCGCGCGAGATCGCCTTCCGGCCAGCGCGCGTGCTGCTGCAGGACTTCACCGGCGTCCCCGCGGTGGTCGACCTCGCCGCGATGCGTGACGCCATGGAAGACCTCGGCGGCGATCCAGCGAAGATCGCGCCCCTGCAGCCGGCGGAGCTGGTGATCGACCACTCCGTGCAGGTCGATTCCTACGGCGAGGCCAATTCCATGAACCTGAACGCCGAGCTGGAATATTCGCGCAACCGCGAACGCTACAGCTTCCTCAAATGGGGCCAGCAGGCGTTCGAGACTTTCAAGGTCGTGCCCCCGGATACCGGCATCGTGCACCAGGTCAACCTGGAGTACCTGGCGCGCACCGTGTTCCTCGAGGACCGCGCCGACGGCAGCTGCATGGCCTATCCCGACACGCTCGTCGGCACCGACTCCCACACCACCATGATCAACGGCCTGGGCGTGCTGGGCTGGGGCGTGGGCGGGATCGAGGCCGAGGCCGCCATGCTGGGCCAGCCGATCTCCATGCTGATCCCGCAGGTGGTCGGCTTCC
The DNA here is from genome assembly GCF_000420185.1 of Thioalkalivibrio sp. ALR17-21. Classification (NCBI taxonomy): domain Bacteria; kingdom Pseudomonadati; phylum Pseudomonadota; class Gammaproteobacteria; order Chromatiales; family Ectothiorhodospiraceae; genus Thioalkalivibrio; species Thioalkalivibrio sp. ALR17-21. The sequence goes on from NZ_ATUL01000006.1 coordinate 37,074, forward strand.
GCCTGACCGGCAAGCTGGCCGAGGGCGCCACCGCCACCGACCTGGTGCTGGTGATCGTCGAACAGCTGCGCAAACACGGCGTGGTCGGCAAGTTCGTCGAATTCTTCGGCGACGGCCTTGCCGACCTGCCGCTGGCCGACCGCGCCACCATCGCCAACATGGCCCCGGAATACGGCGCGACCTGCGGGATCTTCCCGATCGACGACGAAACCCTGGAGTACCTGCGCCTGACCGGCCGCGAAGAAGGCCACATCCAGTTCATCGAGGCCTATGCCCGCGGGCAGGGCCTGTGGCGCGACGACAGCGCCCCGGTGGCGCGCTACTCCGACCTGCTGGAGCTGGACCTGTCCACCGTCGAGCCGAGCCTCGCCGGACCCAAGCGTCCGCAGGACCGGATCCCGCTGAGCCAGGCGGGTGCCGAGATCAGTCGCCACCTGGACACGGTCCTGAAGGAACGCGTTTCCGGCAAGGACGAGCCGTCGGAGGCCGAACGCTTCGCCACCGAAGGCGGCCATACCGCAGTGGGCGTAGAGCATCAGGCGGAAGAACCGCATCACACAGCCATCGAGATGGGCGGCGAGACCTTTACCCTGGACCACGGCGACGTGGTGATCGCTGCGATCACCTCCTGCACCAACACCTCGAACCCGTCGGTGATGCTGGGGGCCGGCCTGGTGGCGCGCAAAGCGCGCGAGCGCGGCCTGAAAGTCAAGCCGTGGGTCAAGACCTCGCTGGCCCCCGGCTCGCGCGTGGTGACCGATTATCTGCAGAACGCTGGCCTGCTCGAGGACCTGGAAGACCTGGGCTTCTATGTGGTCGGCTACGGCTGCACCACCTGCATCGGCAACTCCGGTCCGCTGCCGGAAGCGATCAGCGAGGCCATCGTGAAGGACGACCTTGTGGTCTCCTCGGTGCTCTCCGGCAACCGCAATTTCGAGGGCCGCATCCATTCCGAGGTGCAGATGAACTTCCTCGCCTCACCGCCGCTGGTGGTGGCCTACGCCCTGGCCGGACGCTCGAACCTGGATCTCTACAACGATCCGCTGGGCGATGATGCCGATGGCAATCCCGTCTATCTCAAGGACATCTGGCCGACTTCTCAGGAGGTGCGTGACGAGGTGGCCCGCCATGTCGGCGCCGGCAGCTTCACCACCGCCTACGGCGACCTCTATACCGGCGAGGACCGCTGGCGCAATCTCGAGGCCCCGTCAGGCGACCGCTTCGATTGGCAGGAAGACTCCACCTACGTGCGCAAGCCGCCCTACTTCGACGGCATGGGCATGACGCCCGCCGAGACCCCGGACATCGAGGGCGCGCGGGTCCTGGCCCTGCTGGGCGATTCGGTGACCACCGACCATATTTCGCCGGCGGGCTCCATCGCATCGGACAGCCCCGCCGCCCGTTACCTGGAAGAACAGGGGGTCAAGCCCGCCGACTTCAACTCCTATGGCTCGCGGCGCGGCAACCACGAGGTGATGATGCGCGGCACCTTCGCCAACGTGCGCCTGCGCAACCTGCTCGCACCGGGCACCCAGGGCGGCGTAACGCGGCACCTGCCGGACGGCGAGCAGATGTCCATCTACGACGCCTCCATGCGCTATCAGGCCGAGGGGACCCCGCTGGTCGTCATCGCGGGCAAGGAATACGGCACTGGCTCCTCGCGCGACTGGGCAGCCAAGGGGACCCTGCTGCTGGGCGTGAAGGCGGTCATCGTGGAAAGCTACGAACGCATCCACCGCTCCAACCTGGTGGGCATGGGCGTGCTTCCGCTGCAGTTCCACGACGGCGAGAACGCCGAATCGCTGGGCCTGACCGGCGAGGAGACCTATACCATCACCGGCATCCGGGGTGGCGAGGCCAAGGAAGCGACGGTGACCGCAACCGCCGATGATGGCTCACGGAAGGAGTTCCGCGTGCGCGTACGGCTGGACACCCCGCAGGAGATCGACTACTACCGCCACGGTGGTATCCTGCCGTACGTCCTGCGTCAACTTGCGGGCGAAGGCTGAATCGCATCATGTCGCGAATCGCCCCCACTGCGGAACTGCGTGCCGGGATGACGCTGGCCGCCCCGGTGCATGACCGTTCCGGTCGCCTGCTGATCCCCGCGGGCATGACCCTGCAGGACAAGCATCTGCGGGTCCTGCGGGCCTGGGGCGTCAGCGAGGTGCGGATCCAGGACGGGGACCCGCCCGCGACCGAACCCGTCCCGGATGCGGCCGAGGGTACGCAGCCGACCGCCGGCGAAGAGGATCCGGATGCCGCCGAGGCGCGCCTTGGCGCCACTGCGGACGAAGCGCTGGCGGAACGCTTCCAGCACTGCGACATCGAGCGCTTTCCGATGGACGGGATCTACCGCATCGCGCGACGTGCGATGATCGACGAACTTCGGCAGTCCAGGGGTGCGGGCTCGCGATGACTATGCGGTTGGAAGATTTCCTGCAGGCGGATGACGCGCTGTGCAGCTTCTCCGGTGCGTTCAATGCCATCGTCGAACGCATCAACGATCCAACCGCGAGCGTCGCCGACATCACCGAGGCGATCGAACTGGACCCCACGGTCGCGGCCAAGACCCTGCGCCTGGCCAATTCGTCGTTGTACGGGTTCCCGCAGGAGATCGAGACCCTGCATCGGGCAGTGGCCATCATCGGCCTGCAGCAGATCCGGCAGATCGTACTGTCCACCGTGGTGATCGAACATTTCCGCGGCCTGCCGGTGATCGGCGTGGACATGAGTTCGTTCTGGCGACACAGTCTGGCGACCGCGATCATCGCCCGCGGAATCGCCCGTTTCCGTCGCGAAGCCAACGTTGACCGGCTGTACCTGTTCGGGCTGCTGCACGACATCGGCCGTCTGATTCTGTTCCTGCGCCTCGGCCGCGATACCGAGGAGCTGATCAACCTGCGCGAACGCGACGGTGAGCTGCTGTTCGTCACGGAACAGCGTTTTCTCGGATTCGACCATACGACCATCGGCAGCGGCCTGCTGGAGCAATGGGGCATGACGCCCGCTCACGTGGAAGCCACCCGCTATCACCACGACCCGCTGGCCGCGCCCGCCTTCCCGGTCGAGGCCGGCATCGTGCACGTCGCCGATTCGCTGGCCAACGCCCTGCGCCTGGGTTCCTCCGGGGAGCGCATGGTGCCGCCGGTCCGGGCCGAGGCTTTTGAACGGATAGGACTGGAGACCGCCGCCTGTGAAGATATCGCCGATACGGCACGCGAACAGCTCGATCAGCTGGCCCGAATCCTCCTGGACTGACCCCGCCATGAGCCCTTCGTACCGGACGCCGGAAGAATTCGAGCAGCTGCAGGAGCGAATTCGCTACCTGGAGCAGAGCCTCGAGGGCAACGCCTACGTGATGGACGTGCTGTCCTCGACGACGGCAATCTTTGGCGATACCGAGGGCAACCGCCGCCCCGAAGTGATCGTGCGCAACACCCTCGAAGCCGTGCGCCGCCTGCTGGCGCTTCCGGAGTCGGCCATCTATCTGCTCGACGGCGACGCCTCGTTCAATCTGGCCCAGCACGACGCGGAAGACGATACCCCCGGTGACCTGCCCGACCGTGTGGAACAGCTGATCCAGCAGGGGACCTTCTCCTGGGCCCTGCACGAAAACCACCCGGTGTTCCTGCCCGCCGGCGAAGATGGCGGGATGGTGCTGCTGCACGTCATATCCACCCGTACCCGGGTGCGCGGGATGTTCGCCGCCCGGCCGGGCCAGGACGAAGCCCCGCGTCACGAACTGGTCATGTCCGCCCTGACCCTGGTGCTGTTCAACGCGGCCTACGCGCTCGAATCGGCCGATCTCTACCACCTGATGGAACGGCGCCAGCAGGCCCTGCAACGCATCACCGAACGGCAATCGCGCGAGCTCCTGCATCACATGTCGCACGACTCGCTGACCAACCTGCCCAACCGCATGCTGTTCAGTGACCGTCTCGCCCAGGCCATGGAGCGTCATGCCAACGGCTCCAGCCATGTCGCGCTGATCCTGCTCGACCTGGACAATTTCAAGCGGCTGAATGACGCGCTGGGTCATCGCGCGGGGGACGAACTGATCCGCAAGGTAGCCACCGATCTTTCCGTCCTCCTGGAGACCCCCCGCGGATCAACGGGTGGCCAGGGCCCCAGCCCGACGCTATCGCGGCTGGGTGGCGACGAATTCGGCATCCTGGTGGAGGGGATCCAGGGGCTCGAGGGCGTCGTCCGTCTGGTGACCGAAATCGTGCGGACCACGGCGGTGGAACGGACGGTGGCCGACCATCCGGTGCTGACCTCCTGCTCGGCCGGAATCGCGGTGTTCCCCTACGACGGCGACGAACCCGACACCCTGCTCAGCAACGCCGACGCCGCGATGTACGATGCCAAGGAACGTGGCCGCAACGGCTTCCGCTTCTACACCCAGGACCTCAATTCGCGAACCTTCCGGCACTTCCGCCTGGAAACCGACCTTGGCGGCGCCATCGAGGATGACCAGCTGCGGCTGCATTATCAGCCCAAGATCGAGCTGGCGACCGGCCGTGTCGTGGGTGCCGAGGCCCTGATCCGCTGGGACCACCCGCGTCTGGGGATGCTGCCCCCCGGTCAGTTCATGGAAATCGCGGAAGACATGACCCTGATCGAACAGATCGGAGAATGGGTTCTGCAACAGGCCTGCCGCGATCTCGCCTCCCTGCCCGGAACCGCGCAGGCGCTTCCGCATATCGCCATCAACGTCTCCGCGCGCCAGCTGCGCCAGCCCAATCTTGCGGAGGAATTCTTCGCGATCACCGAGGAACACGGGATCCCCGCCGACCGCATCGAGCTGGAGCTCACCGAGAGCGTGATCATGGATGACGCCGACACCGCCGCGCGCGTGTTCCAGCGCCTGCGCGAAGTCGGCATGTCACTGGCAGTGGACGACTTCGGTACCGGACACGCATCGCTGACCCAGCTCAAGCAGCTTCCGGCCGACACCCTCAAGATCGACCGCTCCTTCGTGATGGATCTGGAGAAGAGCCACGAGGACGCCAAGATCGTGCGTGCGATCGTGGTCATGGCGCGCAGCCTGGACATGCAGCTGGTGGCCGAAGGAGTGGAAACCGACGCGCAGATCCACTTGCTGCGGGAATTCGGCTGCGATTACGCCCAGGGGTTTCGGTATTCCCGGCCGGTCGCCTTCGACGAATTGCGGGAGATGATCGTCAACGACGTGCGCATGCTGCCCGAGTCCGAATAACGCGAACACCGAACCGCGCCGAACGGCCGGTTCAGGCGCCGCCGTCCGCTCCTCCGGTCAGACGCAGCGGATCCAGCAGGCCGCGCAGGCGATCGCGATCCATGCCGGTGTGCTCCGCCGCCACTTCGATGATCGGCCGCCCGGAGGCGTAGGCCTCCTTGGCGATGCGGGCCCCCGCCTCATAACCGATCTCGGCGTTGAGCGCGGTCACCAGGATCGGGTTGCGATCCAGGGCCGCGCGCATCACCTCCTCGTTGACGCTGAAGCCCGCCACCGCGCGCTCGCCCAGATGGTCGGCAGCGCGCGCCAGCAGCCCCGTCATCTGCAACAGGTTGTCGGCGATCAGCGGCAGGCCCACGTTGAGCTGGAAGTTGCCGGCGGCGCCGGCGGCCGTGACCGCAGCGTCCAGTCCGATCACCTGGCGCGCCGCCATCAGCACCGCTTCAGGAATAACCGGATTCACCTTGCCGGGCATGATCGAACTGCCCGGCTGCAACGCCGGCAGCGCAATCTCGCCGAGTCCGGCGAGCGGGCCCGAGTTCATCCAGCGCAGGTCCTCGGCGATCTTGATCAGCGCGGTGGCCACGGTCCGCAGCTGACCCGAATATTCCACTGCGGTGTCCTGGCTGGCCAGCGCGGCGAACCCGTTCGGCTCGCGCCGGAATACCAGCCCGGTGCGTTCGGACAGGCGCTCCGCCACCCGCTCGCCGAACCCTTCCGGGGCATTGACCCCGGTACCCACCGCGGTCGCGCCGATGGCCAGCCGCCCCAGCCGGTCGCGGGTCGCCTCGAGGCGCTCCACCGCCTGCTCCAGCTGCGTGCGCCAGCCGGACAGTTCCTGGTCCAGGCGTACCGGCATGGCATCCATCAGATGAGTACGACCGGTCTTGACCAGGGTCTTTGCCCCCGCCTCGCGCCGTGCGATGGTCGCGATCAGGCGCCGCACCGCCGGAAGCAGCTCGTGTTCCAGCTGGTTGAGCGCGGCCACGTGCAGCGCCGTGGGGATCACGTCGTTCGAGCTCTGCGAGCGGTTCACGTGATCATTGGGGTGGACCGCCCCGGTGGCGCCGGTCGAGGCCAGATGCGCCAGCACCTCGTTCATGTTCATGTTGCTGCTGGTGCCCGAGCCCGTCTGGTACACGTCCACCGGGAAGGCATCGGCATGCTCGCCCAGCGCCACCGCCTCGGCCGCCTGCACGATGGCCTGCGCGGCCTCTCCGTCCAGCTGGCCCAGACCGTGATTGGCCTCGGCACAGGCCGCCTTGACCTGCGCCAGGGCACGGATGAAGGCGCCCGGCAGCGGGCGTCCGGCGATGGCGAAGTTGTCCATTGCACGCTGGGTCTGCGCGCCCCACAGGGCATGTTCGGGCACCTCCACGGTGCCCAGGCTGTCGTGTTCCTGGCGATGGCCTGATCGGGTCATTCCTGGCTCCGGCGGTCGACTTGATCGTTGTATTATACTGCGCCGCACAAGCAAGCCCCATCACAAGGCCGACCATGTCCCTGAACGCCCTCACCGCCATCGCCCCGGTCGATGGCCGTTATGCCCGTCACACCCGCGACCTTGCTCCCTGGTTCAGCGAGCAGGGCCTGATGCAGGCCCGCGTGCGCGTCGAGATCGCCTGGCTCAAGGCGCTGGCCGCCGAGCCCGCGATCACCGAGGTCCCGGCGCTCTCCGCCGAAGGCACCGCCGCGCTGGAGCGCATCGCGGCCGAGTTCGACAACGCCGCCGGCGAACGCGTGAAGGCCATCGAGGCGACCACCAATCATGACGTCAAGGCGATCGAGTACTACATCAAGGAGCAGATGCAGGACCATTCCGAACTCGCCGCGCGCATGGAGTTCGTGCATTTCGCCTGCACCTCCGAGGACATCAACAACCTCGCCTACGGCGTGATGGTGCGCGAGGCGCGCAACGAGGTGATGCTGCCGGCGCTGGACGGCATCGTGGATACCCTGCGCCAGTTGAGCGGGGAGTTCGCCGACCAGCCGATGCTCTCGCGCACCCACGGTCAGCCCGCCTCGCCCAGCACCATGGGCAAGGAGATCGCCAACGTAGTGCACCGCCTGCAGGCCCAGCGCGAGCAGCTGGCCGGCGTGGTCTGCCGCGGCAAGATCAACGGCGCGGTGGGCAACTTTAATGCCCACGTGGTGGCCTACCCCGAGGTCGACTGGCCGGCACTGGCGCGGCGCGTGGTCAGTGACCTGGGCCTCGAGCCCAGTTCGCACACCACCCAGATCGAGCCGCACGACTACCTCGCCGAGATGTTCCACGCCTTCATGCGCGCCAACACCATCCTGCTGGATGCCTCGCGCGACATCTGGGGCTACATCTCGCTGGGCTATTTCAAGCAGAAGGTCGTGGCCGGCGAAGTCGGCTCCTCGACCATGCCGCACAAGGTCAACCCGATCGACTTCGAGAACGCCGAAGGCAACCTCGGCCTGGCCAACGCGGTGTTCGATCACCTCGCCGGCAAGCTGCCGGTCTCGCGCTTCCAGCGCGACCTCACCGACTCCACCGTGCTGCGCAACATCGGCATGGGCTTCGCGTGGTCGCTGATCGCCTGGAAGGCCTTCGCCCGCGGACTGGGCAAGCTGGAGATCGAATCCACTCGCATGGACGAAGATCTGGATGCCAACTGGGAGGTCCTCGGCGAAGCGGTGCAGACGGTGATGCGCCGCTACGGCATCGATTCGCCCTACGAGAAACTCAAGGACTTCACCCGCGGCCGCCGGATCACCCCTGAGGCCCTGCACGAGTTCATCGACGCGCAGGACATCCCCGAGGAGGCCCGCGCGCGCCTGCGCGAGCTGACCCCCGGGCGTTACACCGGTCTGGCGGACCGCCTGGCCCGCGACGTCTGAGTCGACCATGGCAGCGCCCGATCCGGATACCCCGCTGACCCTGCTGGGCGGACTCACGCCGGCCGCGTTCCTGCGGGATTACTGGCAGCAGAAACCCCTGCTGATCCGCGGCGCGATCCCCGGGTTCCAGAACCCCATCGAAGCCGACGATCTCGCCGGTCTGGCGACCGATCCCGAGGCCGGCAGCCGGCTGGTCCTCGGCCACCGCGAGCGCAACGACTGGGACGTGGAATACGGCCCGTTCGAGCCGGACCGCCTGGCCCGGCTGCCGGAACGCGACTGGACCCTGCTGGTCAGTGATATCGAACGGTTCTGGCCCGATGGCCCCGGATTCCTCGCGCAGTTCGATTTCATCCCGCGCTGGCGGCGCGACGACCTGATGATCTCGTACGCCCCGCCCGGCGGCTCGGTGGGCCCGCACGTGGATCAGTACGACGTCTTCCTGTTTCAGGCGGCGGGCCGCCGCCGCTGGCAGATCCAGGATCGGCCCGGGAACCCGGAATGCTTCGAGGATTTGCCGCTGGCGATCCTGCGGGACTTCCGGCCCACCGACTCCTGGGATCTGGAACCGGGCGACATGCTGTACCTGCCGCCGGGCGTCCCGCATTACGGTGAATCCCTGGATCGCGAATGCATGACCTGGTCCGTCGGCTTCCGCGCCCCGGCCATCCTCGACGTGCTCACCGGGTTCCTGGAAGAACGCGCGAACGTGATCGGGGATCAGGCCCGCTTCGAGGACCCGGGGCGCCCCGCCGACCAGTGGCCGGGGGAGCTTCCGGCCGGCGACCGGCGCGAACTGCGCGACGCCCTGCGGGCCCTGCTGGCGGCGGACGATGCCGATCTGGACGCCTATCTCGGCCGCTTTCTGACCCGTCCCACGGCAGGCATCGGGCTCGCTGCCCCGGACGAGGACGCCCCGCCCCCGGCCCCGCAGCCGGGTGTGCGTTACCGCATCCATCCGGGCATCCGTCGGGCCTGGTTCCACGGTCCGGACGGCCCGGTGCTGTGCATCGCCGGGCATGATCACCCCACGCCGGCGCTGGAACCGGAACAGCTGGAGATCTTTTGTACCGTGGAGACCCTCGCTGCGGCGGACTGGGAGGCCGGTTTCCCGTCGATCCATCGGGTGCTGGAGGACGGCCTGCGCGAGGGGTGGCTGGAGCCCGACGACTGAGGGAAACACGCAGCGGCGCTGCCGCCCGGGGCCAGCCCTGCGGCGGATTTCAGCCGGCCGGGGCCACCGCCTCGCCCTGCGCCGCCGGACAGGCGGCCGCCGCCCGTTCAATCAGTTCGGGGCCGGCATCCGGCCGATGGGCCCCCTCGGTCAGGATCCGCCGCCACTGCCTCGCCCCGGGTTCGCCGTGGAACAGCCCCAGCACATGGCGGGTCAGCCGCGCCAGCGGCACGCCGTCACGGCGCATCGCTTCGGCCATGTCCAGCAGCCCGCCGACCACCTCGGCACGCTCCGGCCGCCAGGCCTCGCCGAAATACAGCCGATCGACCTCCGCCAGACTCCACGGCCGGTGATAGGCATGGCGCCCGAACATCACTCCGTCCAGCGTGGCCAGGTGTTCCCGCGCGCTGACCACGTCGTCCAGCCCCCCGTTCAGCACGATCACGCACCCCGGGAATTCGGCCTTCAGCCGGTGTACCCGCGCGTAGTCCAGCGGCGGGACGTCGCGGTTGTCCTTCGGGCTCAGTCCCTGCAGCCACGCCTTGCGCGCATGCACGATGAAATGCCGGCAACCGGCATCCGACACGGTACGCACGAAGGCATGCAGATCCGCATCCGAATCCTGCTCGTCGATACCGATGCGATGCTTGACCGTCACCGGGATGTCGACCGCCGCCTGCATGGCCTCCACCGCGCGCGCGACCCGGTCGGGTGTCGCCATCAGGCTGGCTCCGAAATCGCCGGACTGTACCCGGTCCGACGGACAGCCCACGTTGAGATTGATCTCGTCGTAGCCGAAGTCCTCGCCAATGCGCGCGGCCTCCGCCAGCGTGTCGGGCTCGGATCCCCCCAGCTGCAGCGCCAGCGGATGCTCGACCTCCGCGTAGCCGAGGAGATGCACGCGATCGCCCCGCACCACCGCGTTGGCATGCAGCATTTCGGTGTACAGCAATGCGTGCCGTGTCAGGAGCCGGTGGAAGCGTCGGCACCAGCGGTCCGTCCAGTCCATCATCGGCGCGACGGAAAAGCGCTCCGGCCGGCCCGCGAGCGATGGCACGCAGGCCGTCGGCGAGCCGGATTGCGGCGCGCACACGATGGGGTTGGCAGAAGGCGGATCGGACATTCCGGGCTGAACCATAAACTGGCCGCCCATGGTGTCCCGGCGCGCCCCCGACGTCCAGTAACGCCCGACTCTGCCTGTGCCAATGCGACACGGGTCAGCCTGACCCGCTGTGTCCGACCGACTCAACCGCCCGCCGCCGGGCTATCTCTGGAACCATTTCACAGAATCCACCGTAACCCACTGATCCTTCGGGCTTCCAGACACCCTCTCCCTCACCTGGCACGGCCCCTGCTTTCCCGTCGGGTGCAGACGCCGGCTTCGCCGTTATTTTCGGCCTCCGGAGTCTGCGAGAACTTTCTACAGCCTCCAAGGAGCGCAGATCCATGAAATATCGCAAGACTGCCATCGCTTTTGCCCTCTCCTCCCTGTTCACCATTGGCTCCATGGCTACCGCCGGCGCCATGGGCGGCGGCGGTGCCGAACAGGGCGGTGCCCCGCCGGCCGAGGAAGGGGCACCGGAAGCGGGGGCTCCCCCGGAGGCCGGTGGTGCGCCTGACGCCGGAGGGGCTCAGGGCGGTGCGCCGCCGGCAGACGAGGGTGCTGCCGGGGGTGCCGATGCCGGTGGCGCGCCCATGGGTGCAGAAGAAGACGAAGACGACGACGAAGACGACGGCGCTCCGGACTGGTAACGCGCCCTCCCCTGCACACGCCGAAGCGGTCCTGCGGGCCCTTCGGCGTCTTTTTGCCTGCATGCGGGCCTGCGCATGTACAATCCGATGCGAATTCAGTCACGGAATCGCCGGATGACGTCTCCCGCAACCCCGCAGACCAACGATTTCCAGCAAAACGTTTCGCGCATGGTGGAACGCGCGATGCGCTACCTCGAGATCCCCGACGGGGCACACGAAGCGCTGCAGACCTGCGATTCGGTCATCCAGGTGTCTTTCCCCATCCAGTTCCGGGACCGCGTGGAGGTCTTTCATGGCTGGCGAGCCGTGCATTCCGCGCACCGGCTCCCGGTCAAGGGCGGCATGCGTTTCGCGCCCACCATGGACCAGGCCCACGCCGAGGCCCTCGCGGCACTGATGTCCTACAAGTGCGCAATCATCGACATCCCGTTCGGCGGTTCCAAGGGCGGCCTGCGCATCGACCCGCGCCAGTACAATGAATGGGAACTGGAACGCATCACCCGCCGGTTCGCCCACGAACTGATCCAGCGCGACTACATCTCTCCGGCGCAGAACGTCCCGGCCCCCGACGTCGGCACCTCCCAGCGGGAAATGGCCTGGATGGCGGACACCTATCGCCAGCACCGTCCGGACGATATCAACCACGTCGCCGCGGTGACCGGCAAACCGGTGGATCTGGGCGGCATGCGTGGCCGGCTGGAAGCCACCGGCCGCGGCGTGCAGTACGCCCTGCAGGCCTTCTTCCGTTCGAAGGCGGCCGTCGCGGAGGCGGGCCTCGAGGGCGGCCTGAGTCAGCAGCGGGTCATCGTCCAGGGCTTCGGCAACGTGGGCTATCACCTCGCCCATTTCCTGCAGCAGGACAACAACGTCCGCATCGTCGGGATCATCAAGAGCGACGGCGGCATCTACGCCGAGCAGGGCCTCGATGTCAACGCGGTACATGACTACATGAACCGCACGGGCACCCTGGAAGGCTATCCGGGCGTGCGTTTCGAACGCGATGGCAACCGCCTGATGGAAGAAGACTGTGACGTGCTGGTCCCGGCCGCGCTGGAAGGCGCGATCCACGAGGACAACGCGCCGCGCATCCGCGCCCGCCTGGTGGTCGAGGCCGCCAACGGCCCCTGCACCTTCGAGGGCGACCGCATCCTGCAGCAGCGCGGAATCACGGTGCTGCCCGACGTGTTCGTCAATGCCGGCGGCGTGGTGGTCTCCTATTTCGAATGGGTGCGCAACATCCAGCACATCCGCTTTGGCCGCATGGAACGCCGCTACGACCAGGCCCAGGGCCAGCACATCGTCAGCGCCATCGAGATGATGACCAACCAGGATGTGCCCGAGTGGCTGCGCGACTCCATCGTGCGTGGTGCCGAGGAGATCGATCTGGTGCGCTCGGGCCTGGACGACACCATGCGCGAGGCCTTCAGCGAGATGCAGGAAGTGCGCGAGGTGGAAAGCAACGGTGAGGTCCTCGACTACCGTACCGCGGCGTACCTGATCGCCCTGCGCAAGATCATCCGCGCCCGTCCCGACCTGAAGGTCATCTGACCCGACCGAAACGGGCCTCCAGCGCCGCGAACACCGCCCGCAGCCCCATCGCCTCGCCACCCTTCGGCCGGCCCGGGCGTGCGCGGGTGTTGAAGGCCATGATGTCGAAATGCAGCCAGGGCGTTTCGGCCGGCACGAAATCCTGCAGGAACAGCGCCGCGGTGATCGCCCCGGCCTGCCCGCCCGAACTGGCGTTGACCACGTCGGCCACGTCGCTCTCCAGCATGTGCCGGTACGGCGCATGCAGTGGCAGCCGCCAGACCGGATCGTCCCACGCGCGTGCCGGCTCTTCCAGGGCGGCCGCCCAGGCGTCGTCGCTGGCGAAGAACGCGGCGATCTCGTGCCCTACGGCCACCCGCGCCGCACCGGTCAGGGTGGCGAAATCCACCACCAGGGCCGGCTCCAGTTCGCCCGCGCGGTCCAGCAGATCGGCCAGCACCAGGCGGCCCTCGGCATCGGTATTGTCGATCTCCACGGTACGCCCGCTGCGCGTGCTCAGGACATCGCCCGGACGGAAGGAACGCGAACCCACCGCATTCTCCACCGCCCCGATCAGGACCGTCAGGCGGACTGCAAGTCCGGCCCGCATGATCAGGCCGGCCAGCCCCAGCGCCGTGGCCGCACCGCCCATGTCCTTCTTCATCTGCCGCATCGCACTGTCGGGCTTGATGTTCAGACCGCCGGAATCGAAACAGACCCCCTTGCCCACCAGTACCACCGGCGGGGCATCCTCCGGCCCCCAGGTCAGCTCGATCACCCGCGGGTGGTGTTCGCTGGCGCGCCCTACGGCATGGATGCATGGCCAGTCCCGGGCCACCTCATCGGGATCCACCACCACCCGGGCGGCTCCGCCGTGACGTTCGGCCAGATCCTCGGCCTCCGCCGCCAGTTCGCCCGGCATCAGATCGGCCGGGGCCGTATTGATCAGATCGCGGGTGTGGCCGATCGCCGCCACCATGGATGTGACCCGCTCCCGATTCACCCCGTCCGGCCAGATCAGCCGCACCGGCTGATCCTCCCCGTCCGGTTTGCTGCGATAACGCCCGAAGCGATACCGTCCCAGCCCCCAGCCGACCGCAGCCCGTCCGCGTGCCTCTGCCGCAAGACCCGCCCCCTGCAGGCGATAATCTCCCCCCGGCAGGGACCCCGCCGCCGCGGCCAGCATCCACAGGGGCTGGTCGACGTCGTAGCCGACCAGGACCGCTTCCAGCTCACCCTGGTCCCCGGCGATCTGCAGAACGCCTCCGGCCTCGCCGGTAAAACCCGTCGCCCGCGCCCAGCGCGCATAGCGCGCGGGCCGCCCCTCCAGCGCGGCATGCAGGGACTCCGGCGTCACCGGGATCAGTTCAACGGCGGCGGGCGACTCATCAACAAAAACGGATTCCACTGGGGGCTTCCTCATCAGCACGGCAAAGGCCCCATAATAACGCCACCTGCGGCCGGGACGCCCGGCCCCCACCGACCGACAGGGAACGTGCCATGACGCCAGCACTGGAAATCCGCGGGCTGCGCAAGACCTACAACAACGGCTTCGAAGCCCTCAAGGGAATCGATCTCGAGGTCTCCCCCGGCAGCTTTTTCGCCCTGCTCGGGCCCAATGGCGCCGGCAAGTCCACCACCATCGGCATCATCACCTCGCTCGTGAACAAGACGGCCGGGGAAGTCCGGGTGTTCGGCCACGACCTCGACCGGGATCCCCGGGGCGTAAAGCGCTCGATCGGTCTGGTCCCGCAGGAGTTCAATTTCAACCAGTTCGAACCGGTGGGCGAAATCGTCGTCAACCAGGCCGGCTACTACGGCATTCCCCGCCGCGAGGCCTGGGACCGCGCCGGCCACTATCTCAACGAACTGGGCCTGTGGGACAAGCGCGAGAACATGGCCCGCACGCTCTCCGGCGGCATGAAACGCCGCCTGATGATCGCCCGCGCCCTGGTGCACGAACCGCGGCTGCTGATCCTCGACGAACCCACCGCCGGGGTCGACATCGAATTGCGGCGCTCCATGTGGGACTTCCTGCAGAAGATCAACGACGACGGCCGGAGCATCATCCTGACCACCCACTATCTCGAGGAAGCCGAATCGCTCTGCCGCAACATCGCGATCATCGACGACGGGCGCATCATCGAGAACACCACGATGAAGCAGCTGCTGGCCCAGCTCGAGACCGAGACCATGGTCCTGGACCTGGTGGAACCCCCGCTGGCGGTCCCGGAGGGCGGCCCGATCCCGCTCCGACGCATCGACGAACTGACCCTGGAGGCCGAGATCCACTCCAACCAGAACCTGAACGATCTGTTCCAGCTCCTTGATAACCAGGGGATCCGGGTCCAGAGCATGCGGAACAAGGCGAATCGTCTGGAAGAGCTCTTTGTCCGCATGACCCAGAACGAGGCCACCCGCAGCCCGCTGACACCCGGCGGCGACGGAGCCACCGAGCAGCAGGAGGGCCAGGCATGACCCGCGCGGATCTCCGGTTGTGGGGCACCGCCCTGCGCACCATCGCAATCAAGGAAATACTGCGTTTTGCCAGAATCTGGGTGCAGACCGTGCTGCCCCCGGTCGTCACCACCGCGCTGTACTTCATCATCTTCGGGGGCCTGATCGGCGAACGCATTGGCGAAATGGAAGGCTTTCGCTACATGGACTTCATCGTTCCCGGGCTGATCATGCTCGCGGTGATCACCAACAGCTATTCCAACGTCGTATCATCATTCTTCGGTTCAAAGTTTCAGCGTCATATCGAGGAGCTGTTGGTCTCGCCGATCCCCAACAGCGTCATCATCCTGGGCTTCATATTCGGCGGCGTAGCACGCGGGCTCACCGTGGGCGTGGCCGTTCTGATTGTCTCGCTGTTCTTTTCGCCCCTGAGCGTGCACAACCCGATCGTGATGCTGCTGGTCGTCCTTTTGACTTCCATCCTGTTCGCACTGGCCGGACTGATCAATGGAGTATTCGCACGAACTTTCGACGATATCGCGCTGATTCCAACGTTCGTTCTAACCCCTCTGACCTACCTCGGAGGCGTCTTCTATTCAATCAGCCTGCTGCCCGATTTCTGGCAGGGCGCGTCCATGCTGAACCCGATCTTTTACATGGTGGACGC
Organism: Thioalkalivibrio sp. ALR17-21; assembly: GCF_000420185.1. Classification (NCBI taxonomy): domain Bacteria; kingdom Pseudomonadati; phylum Pseudomonadota; class Gammaproteobacteria; order Chromatiales; family Ectothiorhodospiraceae; genus Thioalkalivibrio; species Thioalkalivibrio sp. ALR17-21. The sequence continues at coordinate 52,737 of NZ_ATUL01000006.1, forward strand.
CTTTCGTTACGGCAGTCTGGGAACCAGTGACTTTCCCGTGATCGCATCCTTTGCCATCATCGCGATGTTCATCATTGTGCTCTATGGTCTGGCACTGTGGCTTCTGAATCGGGGAACGGGCATTCGCTCATGAAGACATTCAAGCGACGGCACCGCGAGAATCGGCGCATCCGTGAGGGTGGTTCACCTCGCGGCCAAACGTGGTATAAATCGGCAACGCCCAACGGAACCACGTCCATGAACGGTCAGCGCAGGATCACGTCTTCGGTCATCGTGGGAACCGCCGGCCTCGCCCTCGCAGTGGGTTCCGGCCTGGTCCTCGCCTCCAAGCCACAGGAAACGCAACAGCCCCTGCAGATCGCGCCACTCTCGACCGCGGACTCCGGGTCGCCGTACAACGGCTCCGGGGCTCGGGGCACGGAGATCCGTGCTGACTGGAGCCGGGCCTCGGTGGCCGAGCCGGTGCCCGCGGTGGGCGGCGCGGTTCCGCCGGGGGACACCCGCACGGTGGCATTCGCATTCGAACCCGACCAGGATGCCGGAGAGCCGCCGACGGCCAGCGAGCCGACGACCGGGGCCACGTCATACGAAACCTTTGACCTGGATGACGACGAGCCCTCCGCAACGGCCGAACTCGGCCACTCGGACTGGAATTCGCACACCCTGGATCGCAACGAGCGCCTCTCCGGGCTGTGGGAACAGGAATGGGATCTGCCGCTGGCCACGCTTTATCGCCTGCTGGACGACGACGAAAATGCCGACATCCTGAACCGTGTCCGCCCGGGCCAGGAGATCGAGTGGCAAGTGGACGACGAAGGCTACCTGACCCGGATGCGGCTGTGGACCGACAGCGCCTCGGGCTACGAATGGGTCCGCGAGGAGGACGGCTGGGACTTTGACCGCCATGAGGTCGAGAATGCCCGCGAGACCTCGCACCTGATCATCAGCGCCGAGATCGACGGCTCGATTTCCGCGGCCCTTTCTCGCCAGACCGAACTGTCCTCGCGGGCGGCCGCGGCGATCGCCGTGCTGATGGACCGCCACCTGCCGGTGCGCCTGAACGCACGCGCCGGCGATGAATTCACCCTGCTGGTGGAACAGGAGACCGTCGTCGGCGAGGACACGCCGCAAAACCTGAGACTGCTGGCGTTCGACTACAACGGCGAGCGGATTCAGGAGGAAGCCGCGCGCAACGTCAACGGACGCTTCTATCGCCCGGACGGCGAAAGCCTGCTGCCGCCGTTCGACCGCCGCCCCTTCTCCGGCAACTACCGCATCAGCTCGGGCTTCGATCCGCAGCGACGGCACCCGGTCACCGGGCGGGTCGCGCCGCACCACGGGACGGACTTCGCCATGCCGGTGGGGACCCCCGTTCAGGCACCGGCGGATGGTCGAGTCACGCGCGTCGAGCACGACCGGTATGCCGGTCGCTTCATCGTGATCGAACACGGGCAGGGCTACTCCACGCGCTATCTCCATCTGGACCGTGCCCTGGTCAGCCCGGGGGATGATGTCGAGCGGGGCGATCGCATCGCCCTGTCGGGCAACACCGGACGCAGTACCGGCCCGCACCTGCACTACGAGGTGCACGTAAAGGGACGGCCGAAGGATCCGATGCGAGTGGCGTTGCCCGAGAGCGACTCGCTCGAAGGCGAAGACCTCGAGCAGTTTCGCGAGATCGGCGAAGTCCTTTTCGCGCAGCTGGAGAACGGGCAGCGCGGCGAACAGGTCGCTCTGCGGCCGTTCAGCGAACTCGCCGGGCAATAAGAACCGACCCGCCGCCCCCGCCGTTGCCCGAAGCACTGGCCTTTGCACGTCTCGAATGGAGGGACGGACAGCCCGTCTCTCCCGAGTTCGGCGACGGCTATTTCGGCTCGGACGCGCCGCTCGAGGAAGCGCACGAAGTCTTTCTCGAGGCCAACGACCTTCCGCGGCGTTTTGCCCGGCCCGGCGCCCGACTTGCGGTCGCCGAGACCGGCTTCGGCACCGGTCTCAACGCCCTTCTGACACTGCGGGAGTGGCGCGCGCGGGCGCAGCCCGACGGCTTCCTGTCCCTGATCGGCTTTGAATCACGCCCCCTGCACCCCGACGACCTCGACCGCGCACATCGGATGCTGGGGCTGGACGGACCTGACGCCGAGCGTCTGCGCAGCGGTTACCCACCTCCGGTAACCGGCCTGCACCGGATCCATTTCCCGCAGGCACGAGCAGTCCTGACCCTGGTGTTCGGTGATGCGGCCGTCACCCTCCCGCAGCTGAATGCCGGCGTGGATGCCTGGTACCTGGACGGATTTGCACCGCGTCGCAACCCCGGCCTGTGGAATATTGGCGTGTTCCGTCAAATGGCGCGTATCTCCCGGCCCGGCACCACCTTTGGAACCTATGCAGCGGCCGGACAGGTGCGGCGGGACCTGGAAGCGGCGGGCTTCACCGTGCGGCGGGAACCCGGCCATGGCCGGAAACGCGAACGGCTGTGCGGTCATTTCGGCGACAGCAAACCCGCAAGCGACCCGGAAGATCGCCCGCGGCCCGAGCGCGTGGCGGTCATCGGCGCGGGTATTGCCGGGCTCTCGGCCGCCCTCGCCCTGCAGGACCGCGGCTGCAACGTCCACCTGTTCGATCCCGCCGGTCCCGGCGGCGGAGCCTCCGGTAACCCCGCGGCGGTGCTTCTGCCCCACCTGCTGCCCGACGACGCCGGGCTCAATGCCCTCGCCCTGACCGGGATGCGGCATACGCATGCGCTGATCAAGCGTGCCGCCGAAGGGCTGAACGGCGATGAATCCGAGGTCCTGCTGGGAGACAGCGTCGCCTTCCATGGTATTTCGGGGCATGCGCGCAAGCGCGTGCAGCGCCTGCGTGCGCGCGATCCGGCCGAGAGCGGGTATCTGTTCGATCCCGCCGCCACCACCCCTGCCGGCGCCCCGGGCCCGGTTCTGGACTACCCCGGCGGACGAGCGGTCAACATGAGCGCCCTCTGTCGCGGCCTGGCCGGCGCTCTTCCGGCAGTGGAACGCTACCGGGTCAGGGAGGTCCGGCCCGGACCCGACGAAGTGCTGCTGGAGTTCGACGGGGATCCGGCAACAAGCACGACCTTCCACGCCGTCGTCATCGCCACGGCTGGCGTGCCCCTTTGTCCCGAACAGGCACGGCTCGACACCGTTGGCGGACAGATGACCCGTCTGCGTTACCCGCTGGCAAGTCGCGATTTCCGGGTGCGCACCGGCCAGGGCTACTGGATACGCCAGGACACGGACGACCACTGGATCGGCGCAACCTATCGCCATGACGGCCTGCCCGATGATCCGTCCCTCCCGCCCGAACCGACTATCGAAGACGACCATCACAACCTGAGGCACCTGGCATGGGTACCGGGGATGCCGTCTCCGGAGGATGCCCGCATCATGGAACGCTGGACCGGGATCCGCGCCGTCTACCGGGACCGTCTGCCGCTAGTGGGAGCATCCAGCATGGACGCGCGCGGCCGGGTGATGCTGACGCTCGGGCACGGCTCCCGTGGGCTGCTGTATGCCCCGATCAGCGGTGAACTGGCCGCCGACCGGCTGGTGGACCTGCCGGAACCCGTTGAAAAGGCCGTGGCACGGCGCCTTTCACCGCGGCGCCTGGACAAGGGTCCGGGTTAAGGAAACGCTGATCCATGTGCACGCTGGCGGTGGTTCCCCGGGTTTTCCGAGACAAGGCGCGTCGCGCAGCGGGTAGTGACTCCGCCTGCAAGCGACGCAACGCAGGATCGGGGAACCGGGAGTGCCAACCCCGATCAGTGTTTCCTTAACGGACGTCGTCCCCCTCCACCCACGCCACCGCATTGCGTCCCCGCCCCTTCACCCGGTACATCGCCCGGTCGGCGGACGCGATCAGTTCGGACAGGCTCTCGCCGTGCTCCGGATGAAACGCAACGCCAATGCTGGCCGTGACGACGACCGAAACCAGCGCACCGTCATCCAGGGTCAGCTCCCATCGGGTTTCGAAGACGCCGCGGATCCTCTCGATGAGGGGGGGCACTTCATCCCGTGAGGCGAGGGATCCCGTCAGTATCAGGAATTCGTCGCCACCCAGACGCACGAGCAGGTCCTCGGCCCGCAGCTGGTCCGCGAGAGCCGCGGACAACCTGCGCAGTAGCTGGTCACCCACCGCATGTCCGTACTGGTCATTGACCGGCTTGAAACAGTCCAGATCGATGAAAATCATGGCCAGCTGCTCGCCCTGGCGTCGGGCACGGGAAGACATGCGGGGAAACGCGCGTTCCAGCGCCGCACGATTGGCCGCCTCGGTCAGTGGATCCTGCCACGCGAGCGTCTGGAGCCGCTCTTCCAGGTGGCGGCGGGCCGTGACATCCAGCGCATGCCAGACCACCGCCGCCCGGCCTTCGAAATGCGCGGCAATGGGACGCACGCGGGCCTCGAACCAGCGTTGCCCGTCCTCGCGGCATTCGCCCGGGGCATATCCCTCCGCCGATCCGGCCGGATGCAGAACGCCCGGGTCCAGAAGATATTCGGTTTCCTGCAGGGCTCCCTCGGAGAGCGCACGCCTTACAACCGCGAGAAACTGCCGGGCCACGGGCTCGGGCAGCAACTCCTCCACGCAATGGCCCACGATCGCCCCGGGCCCCTCAGCGTCGACTTCCCCCCGTGCCCAGGCATCTCCGAAGGAGCGATATACCCTCCCCTCTTCGCCAATGACCAGCGCGTGCCCGGGCATGGCCTCGAACAGGGCATCCTGCAGGTCGCGCGCCTGGGCAAGGGCCTCGAACAGCATCCGGTTTTCGTGCACGTCCACGAGGATGAGGAGCATGGCCTGCCCCTGCTCCCATGGGATCGGCACCCAGCGCAGCAGATGGAAGCGCCAGTGACCATCCGCCATGCGGACACGGACCTGACGGCCGGATGGCTCCGGGTCTTCTTCGGAGAAGTCGAGATCGGCCGGCAGACCTTCGATATCGTCCGGATGAAACAGAGCAAGGTCTTCAACCGTACCGAGCACACCGGGGGTGCGCCCGGTAGCGCGGCGAAACGCCGGATTGGTCCAGAGCAACCGTGTACCCCGCACCACCAGCGTGGCATCTTCCAGGTTGCTGACCAGTGCGTGATATTGCGCCAGAAGGCGACGACGGTCGCGGACGTATCCCGTCACGCGCCAGCTGAGACCGCCCAGGGCCAGCGTACCGACGATCCCGAAGGCCCACCAGGCCGGTGGCCGGGCGGTGGGAATGGCATCCTCCGCCGGGCGCGCCAGCAGCACCCATTCGCCACCGGCAAAACTGACCGTCTGGCGCCATTCAATGGGACCGGCCGCGATCTCCTGCGGATCATGGAACACCTCACCACGCGCGCCAGTCCCGTCCCTGCCCTTTATGGCAAGCTGCACGAGACCGCTGCCCTGCCCGAAACCCGCCCGCTCCAGAATCGCCTCGAAATCGAGGGCAACGCTGGACATCGTGAACAAGGGGGCAGGCGGCGAACCGTTCGTCACCCCGTCAACGGAGCCCGGTACTCCAACCGGGCTGCGTACCAGCAGGCCGACCCCGCCCTGCTCCAGTTCCCAGGGCCCGGCCACCACCGTCTGTCCGGAATCCATGACCCGACGGAACGAGTCTCCCTGTTCGGGGTGCTCCGCAACGTCGAGGCCGAGGGCTTCACGATTGCCCTCCAGCGGATACACGAAATGGATGCGGGAACCTGCCAGCAGCGTCAATGAGCGGAAGACTTCCGGATCCCGGCGATACAGCCGTTCGGCCACGCGTTCGAATTCCTCGACATCCAGACCGGGCCGGGCCTCGGCATAGGCCGAAAGACCGATGGTGGCGTGAACCAGACTGTTGATCACGCTTTCCAGGCGCGTACGCTTGCTGGCTACCTCGCTGGCGAGGTTGGAGTGATGGCGCTCCGTGAGCTGCCGCTCCCAGGCGCGATCCGCCAACAGGAACATGCCGGCAAACAGCAGCATTGCCACGAAGCCGACGGCCAGTGGCAGGGAACGCGGACTCCCGTGAAGGACCATCCCGCCAACGTCGTGGGCCCCGGGGTTTCGACCAGAATCTTCTTCGGACGGCTGGCTCATTTCCCCTGTCCCCGCAAACGGGGTCCCTTGAATCCACAATGCATCGGGAGCGGCACGAAAACCATTGCCTGTTGTCCTTCCGCCGGAAGAGCGCAGATTCCCGGCAGAAAAGCTGGTGGGGACGGCCGGACTCGAACCGGCACGGCCTTGTGGCCGGCAGATTTTAAGTCTGCTGCGTCTACCTGTTTCGCCACGCCCCCGCAGACACGGCGGATGATACCGCGTCAATCGGCGGAGGACATTCCCTCCTCGCCGGCGTCGAATTCCGCCAGAGGCAGCGGGACGTGCATCGACGCCGCCATGGCCCGCAGCAGTTCCACTTCGGCGGTCCGTACCTGCCCCCCGTGCGTCACGGTCGTCAGCATGGCCCGCACCAGGCGTTCCTTGTCCGCCATGCGCAGCGCATCGAGGGTATCCAGCACCTGGTCGAGGACTCCCGCCCATGCCCGGCTCCCCTCGGATTCGGTCCAGGCTTCGGGGAAATCCACCGCCGCCGGCGCCTGTCCCTCGATGCGCTCGATCCCCGCCGTCAGTGCGGCGCGTCCGGCGTCCGGGTCCCCGGGGTGGCCATGACGCGCGAGCACGGCCAGCAGGAACCGGGCCTCTTCGTGGTGCCGATCGAGTCGCCCATGTCCACCGGCACCGTCGTCACCGGGCTTTCCGGCATCCATCAGATGCCGGTTGAGCAGACGGCCCAGGGCATATTCAAATGCCGAAACCCGGCCATCCGCATGGATCAGGCTTTCCACCAGCTCCTGCAACTGCTCGCGTTCCTCGCGCGGGTGGCGGCGCAACACGGGGAAGGCCATCTCCAGCAGCGGAATCCGCAGGTCGTCACGCAGTTGCGGCACCATGTCGAGCAGCTGTCCGACCCTGCGCTCGCTGTCCCCGCCGCGTTTCTCCGCGACCATCAGGCGTTGTTGCTCACGCACATCGGGGTCGGCATTCATCAGGAGATACAGCACCACTTCCGCTGCCCAGCCATCGCTGTGGGCGGCCTGTTCCAGCGGCCCCGGCATCGAGGCCATCAGGAGCCCGGCACCGAGTATCTGCGCCAGTCCCGGATCGGCAATGCCGTCCACCAGCCGGTCGGCATCCAGGGGCAGCCCCCCGGGGCCCCGCCGGTCTTCCTTTTCCTCCTGCTCGGCGGCCGCCTCGGCCGCGGCCTGCCCCGATTCGGCTTCTTCACGCATTCGCCGGGCGACCTGCTCGAACTCGGACGGATCGAAACCCGGCTCGATCGCCCGAATCCGTTCCTCCAGTGGGGGGTGCGTCGCGAACATGCGCCCGAGGCCTCCACTGGCGAACAGCATGTGCCCCACCTCTTCGGAGTCCGCATCGAGGCGGGCATGACGTGCGCCGATCTTCTTCAGGGCCCCGGCGATGCCATCGGGCTGACGGGTAAACTGCACGGCCGAGGCGTCCGCCAGATACTCGCGCTGGCGCGAAACCGAAGCCCGGATCCAGCGGCCGAAGAACAGGCCGATGTAGCCCACCACCAGCAGTGCCAGGCCCGCGGCCATCAGACCGGCGGCGTTGCGGCTGTCACGCGAGAAACGCATGGCGATCAGCACCCGCTGCCCCACCAGCGCAAGCACCAGGATCCCGTACAGGATTCCGATCAGACGAATGTTCAGGCGCATGTCGCCATTGAGGATATGCCCGAATTCGTGGGCGACGACGCCCTGCAGCTCGTTGCGGTTGAGGGTTTCCAGGGTCCCCCGGGTCACCGCGATGGCTGCGTCGCCCGGCGCATGCCCCGCAGCAAAGGCATTGATGCCGCTTTCCTCCTCCAGCACGTAGATCTCCGGTACCGGCACCCCGGAGGCGATCGCAATTTCCTCGACCACGTTGACCAGGCGTCGGCGCAGCGGGTCCCGGGTGTCCGGCTCGACCCGCGTGCCGCCCAGCTCCCGGGCGACCTGGCCACCCCCGCCTCGCAGTGACGACGCCCGGTAAAGGCTCGCGCCACCGATCAGGACGATCGTGAACAGGGTCACCCAGAACAGGAGATCGAGATTGTTCCGGACCAGCTTGTCCAGCTGCAGGGCCTCGCCCGGCTGTGCCGATGGATCATGGCCCAGGAACAGCAGGGCGATCGCGTTCATCGCCACCACGATGGCAAGGACGGCCAGGGAAAACAGGACCAGCAGGAACCGGGTGCGGCGATGCGCCCGGTCCTGGTGTTCGAAAAAGTTCATGGTCGGGCTCGCTTACTGGAAGTTGACCTCGACCGCCTCCCGGCGCTGCGGATCCTCGATTTCCAGCAGCTCGGCGCGACGGAAACCGAAGTTGTTCGCGATCAGGCTGTTGGGGAACATTTCGCGCAGGATGTTGTAACTCATCACCGCGTCGTTGAATGCCTGCCGCGCGTAGGCGATGCGGTTCTCGGTGCTGCTGAGCTCTTCGGAGAGCTGCATCATGTTTTCGTTCGCCTTGAGGTCAGGATAGGCCTCGGACAGCGCGAACAGACGCCCGAGCGCGCCGGACAGCCCCTGTTCGGACTGCGACAGCTCACGCATGGCCTCGGGGTTGGAAGGATCGGCCGCCGCCTTCTGCAAGCTGCTCTGAGCCTGGTTCCGGGCCTGGATGACCGCCTCCAGCGTATCTTTCTCGTGCGCCATGTAGCGATCCGCGACCTTCACCAGATTGGGGATCAGGTCATACCGGCGGTTGAGCTGAACATCGATCTGCGCGAACGCGTTCTGATAGCGATTGCGCGACGTCACCAGGCGGTTGTACGTCCAGACCCCCCAGATCACCAGAAGGATCACGATCCCGAGCAGGACCCATTCCATGTCTCTTCTCCCATGCTTGCAACGAGGTCTTGGCAGTGTACGCCTTCCACCGGCGGCTCGCGAGCGCGACGCGCGGGCGCGGGATGTTTATCCTTGGGACATATGTCCATCCAATCCCGGCCACTGCTCCCATGAATGTTTCATCCCTGCTGGGCATGATCGGCGGGCTGGCGCTGTTCATCAGCATCATCGCCTTCACCAGCCAGGACCTGCTGGTATTCCTCAACCTCCCCGGTCTGGGCATCGTGGTGGGCGGGACCCTCGCTGCCACCCTGCTCAGCTACCCCCTGCATGAGCTGGTGCGGGTGTTCCGTCTCGCGGCCACGGTCATCCGCGACGAGCGCTACGACGTCACCCAGGACATGGAGGAGATCGTCGAAGTCTCGCGGCTGTGGTTCGCCCAGAACCTGCCCCGAGTCCAGGAGCGCCTGGAGAGCCTGCGCAACCCGTTCCTCAAGACCGGGGTCCAGCTGGTCATCGACGACACGCCCATGGAGGACGTTTCGGATCTGCTGCACTGGCGTCTCGCGCGTCTGCGGGCCCGCGAACTCGCCGAGGCCCAGGTGTACCGCACCATGGCCACCTATGCGCCCGCCTTCGGCATGCTGGGGACGCTGCTCGGCCTGATCAACCTGCTGCTGACCACCGAGACGGACGATTTCGCGGTAATCGCCGTGAACCTGGGCATTGCCCTGATCACCACCTTCTACGGCATCCTGCTGGCCAACCTTGTGTTCCGCCCCATTGCCATCAAGCTGGAACGCCGTACCGAGGAACGCGTGGTCGTGATGACCATGGTGCTGGAAGGCATCATGCTGATGCGCAAGGGGCGTACCCCGGGCTACATCCGCGAGACCCTGCGTTCGTTCGCCGAGAACCACCACGATGAAATCCGTCAGGTTCCGCCGACCGAGGAAGACGAACCAGGAGCGGGCGGGCGCTGAACCATGGCCACGAACGGCGAACCGGAACCGGCCGCATCCGCTCGGGACCAGGCCCGGTCCCGCGACGGGGATCATGTCCTCGCGCGCGATGCGCTGGCGCCGGAAACCGGGCGCAGCCCCGACAGCCTGCGCGAGGACGAACACGCCTGGATCCTGACCTACCTCGACGTACTGACTCTGGTGATCGTGGTCTTCGTGATCATGCTGACCTTCGCCGAACCGCGGGACGAAAGCATCCGCGCCGCCGATGACGACCCGGTGGAGCTGGTCTATCGCGACCTCTCCAATCTGGTCGATCCGCGGCTGTTCCGGCTGTCACCCGAGGCCCCGGAAGTGCCCCCCGGGCCGGTCGAAGATCCGCCGCTGGCCGCCGATCCGCCCTCGCCCGTGGCGACCCCGGCCGACGACCCGCCGCCGGAGGCCGATCCCGAGGCAGTGCGCGACATGCGCGACCGCGCACCGGAGGGCGTCGAGGTCATCGAACAGCCCGGCAGCATCGAGCTGCGGATCCAGGACGACATCCTGTTCGCCACCGCGCAGGCCGATCTGGCCGCCGACGGGCAGGCGTTGCTGGACGACCTCCTTCCGCTGCTGGAAGAACACGAGGGTCGCGTGACCATCGAGGGCCATACGGACAACGTGCCCATCGCGACCCCGCGCTTCCCGTCGAACTGGGAACTCTCCTCGACGCGCGCCAGCGGTGTAGTGCGCTATCTCGTCGACCGCGGCATCAACCCCGGCATCCTGCAGGCGGTCGGCCACGCGGACACCCGTCCGGTGGCCGACAACGACACCCCCGAAGGGCGTGCGGAGAACCGCCGCGTATCCATCGTGCTCGAAACCCCCGCCGACTCCTGAGGCCGTGATCAGACGGCCTCGCCGGCGGCGTGACCGGAGGCCCAGGCCCACTGAAAATTGTGGCCCCCGAGATGCCCGGTGACATCCACCACCTCGCCGATGAAATAGAGCCCCGGGTATCCCTTTGCCTCGCAGGTGCGCGACGACAGCGCGCGGGTGTCCACGCCCCCGGCCATGACCTCCGCACGGGCATAGCCCTCGGTCCCCGACGGCGTGAACACCCAGGGCTGGAGACGACCGGCCAGCGCGGCCAGGTCGGCGTCGGAGAACCGCTCCAGCGGCCGCTCCGCCACCTCCGGATCCAGCCAGTGCCGGGCGACCCGCCGGGTGAGCCATTCGCCCAGCACCCGGAGCAGCTGGCGCTTCGGCGTGTCTTCGCGCGCTGCGCGAAGCCCCTGTTCCAGAGACTCACCGGGGAAGAAATCCACCGTCACCGATTGCCCCGGCTGCCAGTACGAGGAGACCTGCAGGATCGCCGGACCACTCACGCCCCGGTGGGTGAACAGCACATTCTCGCGAAAGCCCGCATCGCCCGCCTCGGCCACCGCGTCCAGCGCAATGCCGGACAGCCCCTCCACCGCCGTACGTGCGTCACCGTCCAGGGTCAGCGGAACCAGCGCGGGCCGCGTCGGCTCCAGCGGGATATCCAGGCGTTGTGCCAGATCCAGGCCGAAGCCCGTCGCGCCCATCCGCGGGATCGGGTAGCCGCCGGTCGCGATCACCAGGGATTCGGCCTCGATGACCGCGGACGGCGTGCGCAGGCGCCACGGCGCTTGATCGGTGACAACCTCCACGGGCGTGGACGTCCGCAGGGTCACCCCGGCCGTGGCGCATTCGTCCAGCAGCATGCGCACGATGTCCTTCGACGAACGATCGCAGAACAGCTGACCGAGCTTCTTTTCGTGATACGGGATCCCGTGCGCCGCCACCAGGGCCACAAAATCCCGGGGCGTGTAACGCGCCAGGGCCGATTTCACGAAATGCGGATTCGCGGACAGGAAGTTGTCCGGCCCGCATTCCATGTTGGTGAAGTTGCAGCGGCCGCCCCCGGACATCAGGATCTTCTTGCCGGCCCGGTCCGCGTGATCCAGAAGGACCACGCGGCGCCCGCGCGCTCCCGCCACCGCCGCGCACATCATGCCCGCGGCCCCGGCCCCGATCACCGCAACATCGAAGATTTCCGTCGATTCGTTCATTGGCGGGGATTCTACCCGAACAGGCCGCGCGGGCGGATCCATGCCGCCGGACAGGCACCAACTTGCCGGCATGGAACCCGTTCCCTGTACTATACTTGTATCCGGAAAGGCCTCGGGGGGCTTGCAAGCTGGTTTCGTGCGTCTCTCCCGCACCTTTCCGGGCATACCCCCTGCGTGGCCCTGCCGACAGCGAACCTGAACAGGAGCGACCCATGATCAACGGGATCGGACCCAATCCGGCCGCCATGGCCAGCCAGACCGCCGCCATGAACGCCAACCAGAATCCGGCCCAGAATCGTGCCGAGGGGGCTCAGCAGCCCGGATCGGCCCAGGCCCCGCAGGCCAGCTCCGGAGCACAACCGGCCCAGCCGGGTCAGGCCACGTCCGTCGGCGCCAGCCAGGGCGCCACCGCCCCGTCGCCCCAGGCGGCCGACACCCCCTCGGCCGCGCGCGGCATCGAGCAGGCCAGCGGCACCCAGGAAGCAAACGCCACGGGCGGGGCCACGGCCGCCGGTGCCATCAACGGGCCGGAGGGCGGTAACGCCGTCAGCGCCACCGACGAGGCGAGCAGCGTCGACGGGGCCGGCAACAACGGTGACGACCGATCCGTCCAGCTGGCCGCCCGCGAAGAGGAACAGGTGGCCGAAGACAATCTGGCCGCTACCCTGATGCCCGACGGCACCATGGACAACCGTGGCATCAACACCGCGGGCTCCACCCTCGACATCCAGGTCTGACACCGCGGCTGCCCGCCGACCGGCCCGGCGGGCAGCGCACGGTCTCGACCGACCGGACCTGCCGCGACCCCCACCTGCACCATTCCGGCGGACGGCCACCCTTACACGCGGAAGCGCTGGGTCATCTCCTGCAGTTCGCGCGCCAGGCGCATCAGTTCCGCTGCCGAATCACTGGCCTGGCTCGCCCCCTCGGCGTTCTGCTCGGCCTCTTCGGTCACCGTCGCCACATTGCGGTTGATGGTCTCCGCGACCTGGCTCTGCTCCTCGGCCGCGCTGGCGATCTGGTCAATCATCTCGGTGATCGACTGCACCGCCTCGCGGATATCATCCAGCGCCGAACCCGCCTCGCCGGCCTGATCCACGGTCGCGCGTGCCCGCTCCTCGCCGGCCTGCATCACCTCCACCGCGTTGCGCGTGCCCCCCTGCAGGGTCTCGACCGTGCGCCGGATCTCCTCGGTGGATTCATGCGTACGCGACGCGAGGGCCCGCACTTCGTCGGCCACCACCGCGAAGCCACGTCCCGCCTCTCCGGCACGTGCGGCCTCGATCGCGGCGTTCAGCGCCAGCAGATTGGTCTGTTCGGCAATCTCCTGGATCACCTGCAGGACCTTGCCGATGCTCTCCGAGTCCTGCTCGACCCGCTGGATTGCCTCCGCGGCACGATGCACTTCCGAGGCCAGCTGCTCGATCCCGGTTACGGTCCGCTGCACCACCTCCTGGCCACTGCGCGAAGATTCCAGAGAGCGGTGTGCCGCCTCGGTCGCCGATTGCGAGTTACGGGCCACATCCTGGGCCGTGGCGGTCATCTCGTTCATCGAGGTCGCCACCTGCTCGATCTCCCGACGCTGACGATCCCCGCCTTCGCGCGTGCGATCGGACACGTTCGAGACCTCTTCCGCGGCCGAAGTCAGCTGCCCGCTGGAACCGACCACCGCACCGATCAGGGAGCGGAACTGTTCCATCACGTCGTTGAACGCGCTGGCCGCGCGCCCGACCTCGTCATCGCCGTGCACGTCCAGCCGCCGGGTCAGATCGCCCCCGCCCCCGGCGATGTCACGCAGCCCTTCCGTCATCTCGGCGAGGGGGCGCGTAACGAAACGGCGGATGAACAGAAAGATCGCACCCAGCAGCGGCAGGCTGACCAGGATCGCGAAGCCGAACAGCTGGATCCCGAAATTCGTCGCCCCCTCGTGCACCTCGGTCATGTCGAGACGCATGGACGTGGCCCCGAGAACCTCGCCTTCCTCCGCGACCCCGTGACAGGTCATGCAGTTGCGCCCCAGGTAGTCGCGCTCATTGCGGATCGGCATGACCACGCGGAGCTCGTCCGTCTCGCGGTCCACGCTGACGAACGATTCGCCACCGGCGAGGACCTCGCGCTCGATTTCATCACGGGGGGCGCTTTCTTCCGTCCCCTCACCCCACTGTTCGATCACGCCGTCGCCGCGCACGGCACGGAGATCCCGCACATTGCCCATTTCCTGGATCTGTTCCATGAACTCGTGACGCTGGTCCATGGTGCCGGTGATCATCAGGGTCGTCAGTCCGGCCCAGGTCATCTCGTGCAGGCTGCCGGCAAAATGCCCGGCCTGCTCCTGTGCGGTGTCACGCTGCTCCAGCACCGCCCATCCGATCATGCCGGACCAGACGAAGACCAGGATCAGCCAGATGACGCCGAGCAGCCTCAGCCAGATGGGAAGATCGTACAGGCGACGCAGCATGCGGTTACCCCGAGGTCATGGATTGCGGGCGCCCGGACTCACCGGCGCCTCCATCCGGGTTTTCGGCCGTTCGGCCCCAACCTTGAATGGCCGAAGGGACCTGCGAAGACCCGGCAGGCACCCCGCAAACGAAAAGGCCCGCCGGCATAAAGCCGGCGGGCCTGCAATCGAAGATGGAGGCTGGGCCCGGAATCGAACCGAGGTACGCGGATTTGCAGTCCGCTGCATCACCACTCTGCCACCCAGCCGGGGCAAGGCTTGTTCGACGGTCATGGATGCCGCCGAAACAGAAAGCCCCGGCGGTGCCGGGGCTTCGGGAAATCGTTTGGAGCGGGAAACGAGATTCGAACTCGCGACCCCAACCTTGGCAAGGTTGTGCTCTACCAGCTGAGCTATTCCCGCCCGTCGACAGATGCGTATTCTACAGACAGCGCCGGCGTCGTCAACACCGGATACAAAAAATTCGTTCAGGCGTCCCGGGCCGCGGCCAGCATGTACTGCACCATGGACACCAGCGTCAGCACCGCCGCCAGGTACAGCAGCCATTCCCCGATCAGGAACAGCGACAACCCCGCCACCGGCTCGGCCCACAGCAGCAGGAAGATGGCCACCATCTGGGCGCTGGTCTTGAACTTGCCGATCCAGGACACGGCCACCTTCGCGCTCGTTCCGACCTCGGCCATCCATTCACGCAGCGCCGAGATCGCGATCTCGCGGCCGATGATCACGATCGCGGCCAGCGCCAGCCCCAGGCCGGGGTTGTGGTCCACCACCAGCACCAGCGCGGCGGCGACGATCAGCTTGTCCGCCACCGGGTCGAGAAAGGCACCGAAGCGGCTGGTCACCGACCAGCGCCGGGCCAGATAACCGTCCAGCCAGTCGGTCACCGCGGCCAGCGCAAAGATGATGGCCGCCACGATCCCCGCCACCGGCATCGGCAACGCATAGAAGGCCCCGATCATCAGCGGGATCATCACGATGCGCGACCAGGTCAGCCAGGTGGGGAGTCGTGGAAACATATCGGATCAGGCCTCGTGGAACTGGTCGTAGATCGCCTGCGCCAGGCGGCGATTGATGCCGGGCACCTTGGCCAGCTCGTCGACCCCCGCGCGGGAGACCCCGCGCAGCCCGCCAAAGTGCTTGAGCAATGCAGTGCGACGCTTGGGCCCCAGCCCGCGGACCGACTCCAGGGTGGACTCCTTGCGCGCCTTCGCCCGCCGCGCCCGATGACCGCTGATCGCGAAACGATGGGCCTCGTCACGGATCTGCTGAATCAGGTGCAGTGCACTCGAATGGGGCGGCAGTATAGAAGGCGCCTCCACCCCGCTCAACACCAGGGTTTCCATGCCGGGCCGGCGCTCTTCGCCCTTGGCCACCCCGACCACCCGGATGTGATCCAGCCCCAGATCGGCCAGCACGTTCAGCGCCTGGGTCACCTGTCCCTTGCCGCCGTCGATGAACAGGATGTCCGGTTCCCGGCCCTCGCCCTTTTTCAGCCGCGCGAAGCGACGGCTCAGCGCCTGGTGCATCGCGGCATAGTCATCGCCCGGCTCGATCCCTTCGATGTTGAAGCGCCGGTAATCGGATTTGATCGGCCCCTCCGGCCCGAACACCACACAGGACGCCACGGTGCCCTCGCCGCGGGTGTGCGAGATGTCGAAACATTCCATGCGCTGCGGCGGTGCCTCAAGTTCCAGCTCCGCGGTGAGCGCATCCAGGCGTGCGGTCTGCCCGGCCTGACTGGCCAGCCGGGTCTTCAGGGCCTGCTCGGCGTTGCGCTGCGCCATGTCGACCCAGCGGGCGCGTTCGCCCCGCAGCGACCAAGCAAGCCGCACGCGTGCCCCGCGGCGTTCGCCCAGCAGGGTCTCCAGGGCCTCGGCCCCTTCCGGCGCGTGCGACAGCAGCACCTGCGGCGGTGGCTCACGTTCGGCGTAGTACTGAGCGAGGACCGCAGCCATGATCTCGTCGTGGCCCGCCGCCTCGGGGACGTCCGGGAACAGTTCACTGTTGCCCAGATTCTGGCCATTGCGAACGAAGAACACCTCCACCGCAAAACTCCCGCCCGACTGCGCCAGGGCGATCACATCGGCATTGCCCTCGCCGCCGGCTACAAACTGCTGCTGCGAGATCTCGCGCAGCCGGCCGATCTGATCGCGCAGGCGCGCCGCCTTCTCGAACTCGAGTGCGGCCGAGGCGGACTCCATGCGTTCCATCAGATCACCGATCACCGCCTCGCTGTCACCCTCCAGGAAACGCACGCTGGCCTCGACGTCGCGGGCGTACTCCTCCGGTGAAATATAGTCCACGCAGGGGGCGGTACAGCGACCGATCTGGTACTGCAGACACGGCCGACTGCGATGCGCGAACACGCTGTCCTCGCACTGGCGCACCTGAAACAGCTTCTGCAGCAGTGCAAGGCTTTCGCGCACCGCCCCGGCCGACGGATAGGGCCCGAAATAGCGGACCCCCTTTTTCTTCGCCCCGCGATGAAACCCCAGACGCGGATATTCGTGTCCGGAAACAAAGATATAGGGGTAGCTCTTGTCATCGCGCAGCAGCACGTTGTAGCGCGGCCGGTGCTGCTTGATGAGATTGGCCTCCAGCAGCAGCGCTTCGGATTCGGTGTGCGTGACCGCGATGCGGATGTCCGCGATCTGCCGCACCATCGAACGGATGCGCGGACCGCGGTCATCCCCGCCGCGGAAATAACTGGTGACGCGGCTGCGGAGGTTGCGGGCCTTGCCCACATAGAGCACCTTCCCGTCCACGTCCAGCATCTGGTACACGCCGGGCGAACGGGTCAGGTTCTCGAGGAAGGGTTCGGGGTCGAATCCGGTCTCTGGCGCGCTCATGGCGCTTTCAGGATACCTGTTCACGGATGCGGGCGAACAGCCTCCGGAACATCGCCGGGGTCAGGCGCCCGGTCTGGGTGTTGTAGCGCGAGCAGTGATAGGAGTCCACCAGCACGGTGTCGTCATCCAGCCGGTGCTCCGCGGCGTGGGCAAACGGGTGTCGGGCGAGTGCCAGCCCGCGCGTGCGTAGCACCGCGTCGTGGGCGACCTTGCCCAGCGCCAGGATCACGCGCGGACGGACCCCGGCGATCTCCGCCGCCAGGTAGCCGTTGCATTCGCGGATCTCGGCGGTGGTCGGACGGTTCTGCGGCGGCAGACATTTCACCGCATTGGTGATGCGGCAGTCGTGCAGCATCAGACCGTCATCGGCCCGCTCGCTGTCGGGCGCGCTGGCAAAACCGTATTCGTGCAGGGTGGCGTACAGCAGGATGCCGGCATAATCGCCGGTGAACGGCCGCCCCGTCGCGTTGGCCCCGTGCATTCCGGGGGCGAGACCAACGATCAGCAGCCGTGCATCGACCGGTCCGAACGACGGTACCGGAGCCGCATGGTAGCGGGGGTGCTCCGCACGTACCTCGTCGAGGAACTGCGCGAGGCGGGAACAGCGCCGACAGTCGGGGGCAAACCCTCCGGACGGTTCCGGAGGCGGCGCCCCCTCCGCCGGGTTACTCACCCCGCTCCCACTCGCTGTAGGGGTGGCGCGCCAGTTCGGTGTTGTAATAGCGCGGATCGTGCGAGACCTCGTCGCCGAGCCATTCCGGACGCGGAAATTCGGCGTCCGCATCGTCGAGTTCCAGCTCGGCGACGATCAGCCCCGCATTCGCCCCGTGGAATTCGTCCACCTCGAACACCCAGCCGTGGTGATCGACCCAGTGCCGGGTCTTCTCCACCTGCGCTCCGGCAAGGGTATCCAGCATTGCGTGTGCTTCAGCTTCCGGAACCGGGTACTGGTATTCGTCGCGCTCCACGCCCAGGGTCGCGCTCTTGATGTTGAGGTTGGCGGCCCCCGACTCCACCCGCACCCGGATGGAGGCCCGCTCGTTGCCGCACAGGTAGCCCTGGCGCATGTAACAGGACCGGCGCGCCTGCTCGCGCCAGCCGTCCCCTGCCAGCAGGAACTTGCGTTCGATTTCGCGTCCCATGTCGGTGTTTCCCCTACATGCGGATCAGGGCCGAGCCCCAGGTGAAGCCGCCGCCGAAGGCCTCGGTCAGGATCAGGTCCCCGCGCTTGATGCGTCCGTCGCGTACCGCCGTGTCCAGCGCCAGCGGCACCGAGGCCGCCGAGGTGTTTCCGTGTCGATCCACGGTGACCACCACGTCATCCATGGACATGTTCAGCTTCTTCGCGGTGGCCTGGATGATGCGGATGTTGGCCTGATGCGGGACCAGCCAGTCCAGTTCCGACTTGTCGATCCCGTTGTGCTCCAGGGTTTCGTCGACGATCTGGTCCAGGGTATTGACCGCCACGCGGAACACCGCCCGGCCCTCCATGCGGATGAAGTCCAGATCGGGGTTGTCACCGGGCTGCGAGATGCCCCCCGGGACTTCCAGCAGGGACCGGTGCTGGCCGTCGGCATGCAGGTGGGTGGAGATGATGCCGGGATCAGTGGACCGCGAGAGCACCACCGCGCCGGCACCATCGCCCCACAGGATGCAGTTCGAGCGGTCGGTGTAATCGGTGATGCGCGACAGCGTCTCGGCCCCCACCACCAGCACGTGCCGTGGCCCACCATTGCGCATGAAACGGTCGGCGGTCGCCAGGGCGTACACGAAGCCGCTGCACACCGCCTGGATATCGAACGCCGGGCAGCCACCGATGCCCAGCTTGGCCTGCAGGATACAGGCGGTGCTGGGGAAGATCTGGTCGGGCGTCGTGGTCGCCACCAGGATCAGGTCCAGGTCGGAGGCCTTCAGGCCGGCTGCATCCAGAGCACGCTGCGACGCCTGCAGCGCCAGATCCGAGGTCAGCTCCTCTTCCGCGGCGATGTGCCGCTCGCGGATCCCCGTGCGCTCGCGGATCCAGGCGTCGGAGGTCTCGACCATGGATTCCAGTTCCTCGTTGGTGAGGATGCGCTCGGGGAGGTAGCTCCCGGTTCCGGCAATACGGGCGTGGTTCACTCCGGCGTCTCCTGCCGCAGCAGCCGCTCCAGCTGCTTGTCGATGCGGGTCGCGATATTGGCCTCGGCCTCGATCCGCGCGATGCGGATGGCATTGGCGAAGGCCAGCGAATCCGCGCTCCCATGACTCTTGATGACGATGCCCTGCAGCCCCAGCAGCGAGGCGCCGTTATAGCGCCGGTGATCGAACCGCTGGCGCAGTCGGCGCAGCACCGGCAGGGCCATCAACCCGGCCAGACGCGAGTACAGCGAGCTGCGGAACTCGGCCTTCATGTTGCTGGTGATCATCTTCGCCACGCCTTCGCTGGTCTTCAGCGCGACGTTGCCGACGAAGCCGTCGCACACCACCACGTCGACGTCACCGCAGTAGACATCGTTGCCCTCGACAAAACCGACGTAGTTCAGTGAGGACTCCTCGAGCATGCGCCCAGCTTCGCGCACGCGGTCGTTGCCCTTGATCGCCTCCGAGCCGATGTTCAGCAGACCGACCCGCGGGCTGTCCAGGCCGTCCACGGCCTTCGCCAGCACCGAGCCCATCACCGCGAACTGATACAGGTGCTCGGCCTCGACATCGACGTTGGCGCCCAGATCCAGCATGTGGGTATGGGTGTTCATCGACGGCAGGGCGGTGGCGATTGCCGGCCGGTCGATCCCGGGCAGGGTCTTGAGCACGTAACGCGCGGTGGCCATCAGTCCACCGGTGTTGCCGGCGCTCACGCAGGCCTGGGCCTCGCCCTTGCGCACCTGGTCGATGGCGACCCGCATGGAGGAGTCCCGCTTGGTACGCAGGGCGACCGCGGGCAGTTCCTCCATGCCCACTACCTGGGACGCATGGACGATCTCCACCCGCTCACGCTCCGCAGCGTTCCAGTCCTCCAGCTCCGGCTCGATCACCGCCTGATCGCCGACCAGCTGCAGCCGGAAGTCACCCTTGCCCTTCAGGGCCTGACGCGCCGCCGGAAGCACCACGGGCACGCCGTAATCGCCGCCCATCACGTCAAGGGCGATGGTGTAGCTGCTGCTCATGCCGAGTACCGTTGTGGCTGCCGGAACCGGGGCTCCCCGGAAACAACGGGGCCACGAGGCCCGTTACCCCATGGCCCCCGCATGTCCTGCAATTCAGTCTTCGTCGTCGTCGACTTCGACCGGCTGCTGCACGACCTGACGGCCGCGGTAGAAACCATCCGGCGTCACGTGATGCCGGCGATGGATCTCGCCCGTGGTCGGATCGGTGGACAGGGTCGCGCCCTTGAGCCCGTCGTGGGAACGGCGCATGTCGCGCTTGGAACGGGTCTTGCGGCGTTGCTGAACGGCCATGATGAATCTCCAGATTGAAGCCAGTTGGTACGGATAGCCCGTAAAACGGGCGGCAGTATAGCGTTTCACCGCGGCGAATGCCCGCCCCGGTACCTGCGGTCGGGTCAGGAGTCGTCCCCGCGGCCGGCGAGGTCGTCCTTCAGCCCGGCCAGCACCGCAAATGGATTCTCGCGTCCCTCGCCCTCGGCGAATTCGTCCGTCCGACCGGTGTTGCAGTCTTCGTGGCGCGGCACCAGCGGCCAGGCCAGCAGGACCTCTTCCTCCACCCAGTCGCGCGGGCGCAGCAGGCCCTCGACATCCAGCTCGACGAAGTCGTCACCGGCATCGAGGCCCTCGATGGATCCCTCCAGCGGCACCAGCACCGCATCCGGCGTCAGGCGGAAATGCCAGGCCATCGGCTGCAGACAGCGCTGGCACTCGTGCCACAGCTCGCCCTCGATGGTCCCGGAGAGCCTCAGCTCGCCCAGCGCCCCCCGCCGGATCTCGAACCGCGCCGCCACATGCAGCGGATGGCCCTCCAGCGACTCGGCACGCAGACGCGGCAGATCGCCGGCCACGAGCGCGTCCATGACGAACTCGCGCTGCTGGACGCGGGGCTGCTGCGGATCAAGTGAGGCGGGGACGCGGCTCATACAAACAGGACCGTGTACAAGGGCGCGGATTATGCGCGCGCGCGAACGGGGCGTCAAACCGAAACAGAAACTTGCGAGCACCCCCCGGGCGTGTCGATACTGCGGTTTCCAGGGTCGCCCGGAGAGCGATGTTGATCCGCAAACTCCTGATCGCCAACCGCGGCGAGATCGCCGTCCGGATCATCCGCGCCTGCCACGAGCTGGGCGTCACGCCGGTGGCCGTGCATACGGACGCCGACCGCCACGCCCTGCATGTCCATCGCGCGACGGAAGCGGTCGACCTCGGCCCCGACACCGAGTCCGGTTACCTCGATATCGCCCGACTGGTGGAAGCCGCCCGGACGCGGGGTTGCGACGCCGTGCATCCGGGCTACGGCTTCCTGTCGGAAAACGCCGATTTTGCCGAGGCCGTCACGCAGGCCGGCCTGATCTGGGTGGGTCCGCCGGCCGAGGTCATCCGCCGCATGGGCGACAAGGTCGCCGCGCGGGCGACCATGCAGGCGGCCGGTGTCCCGGTTACGCCCGGGTCCGAAGGCAACGTCGCCGACGCCGCCGATGCACGCGCGGTCGCCGACGCAATCGGTTATCCGGTAATGCTCAAGGCGACCAGCGGTGGTGGCGGCCGCGGGATCCGCCTGTGCGAGGACCCCGAGGCGGTGGAACAGCAGTTCGAGCGCGTGCGGTCGGAGGCAACCCGTGCCTTCGGTAACACCGAGATCTTCCTCGAAAAGGCGGTGGTCAATCCGCGCCACATCGAGGTCCAGATCCTCGCCGATACCGAGGGGCGCGCCGTCCACCTCTACGAGCGCGACTGCTCCATCCAGCGGCGTCACCAGAAGCTCCTGGAGATCGCCCCCTCGCCGGCCCTGACGAGCGACCAGCGGGAACACCTCGGCGCCCTGGCGGTGCGCGCCGCCGAGGCGGCGGGCTACCGCAATGCCGGGACGGTCGAGTTCCTCCTGGATCACGACGGATCCTTTCATTTCATGGAGATGAATACACGACTTCAGGTGGAACATCCGGTCACCGAGATGATTACCGGTGTCGATCTGGTGCAGGCACAGCTGCGCGTGGCGGCCGGTGAACCGCCGGGTTTCACCCAGGCCGACATCCGTCCACAGGGGATGGCGATCGAATTCCGCATCAACGCCGAAGACCCGGCGAACGATTTCCTCCCCGACATGGGCCGGATCACCCGTTTCGTTCCGCCCGGGGGCCCGGGCGTGCGTACCGACAGCGCCCTGTACGATGGCTACGTGATCCCGCCGAATTTCGACTCCATGTGCGCCAAGCTGATCGTTCACGCCAGCGGCTGGGCATCCCTTCTGCCACGCTGCGAACGTGCGCTGAACGATCTGGAACTGCGCGGCGTACGCAGTACCGTGCCCTACCATCTGGCCATCCTGAATGACACGGACTTTCGCCGGGGGGTGTTCGATACCGGGTTCATCGCCGCCCGACCGCACCTGGCACGGGCTCAACCGCCACCCGACCCGCGTCACCGCGCCGCGGTGGTGGCAGCCGCCATCGCTGCTCACCACGGACTTTAGCAGGCTCACATGTCCGGACCGTTCACTTGTTCCCAGCCAATGGATCGCCCATGGACCGCGTTCGCCTGACCGACGTGACCCTCCGCGACGGGCACCAGTGCCTGATCGCGACCCGCCTGAGGACCGAGGACATGCTGCCGGCCTGTGCGCAGCTGGATGCCATCGGCTTTCATTCCCTCGAGGTCTGGGGCGGTGCCACCTTCGATGCCTGCCTGCGCTACCTGGGCGAGGATCCGTGGGAGCGTCTGCATCGCCTGAAGGCGGCCCTGCCCCGCACCCCGCTACAAATGCTTCTGCGTGGCCAGAACCTGCTGGGCTATCGCCATTACGCCGACGACGTGGTGCGCGCCTTCGTGGAGCGCGCGGTGGCCGGCGGGATCGACATCATCCGCATCTTCGACGCGATGAACGATGCGCGAAACCTGAGGGTGGCGATCGAGGCGACCCGCGAGACCGGGGCGCACGCCCAGGGTACGCTCTGCTACACCACCGGGCCGGTGCATGACAGCGGCCAGTTCGTGGCGCTGGCGCGCGAACTCACGGCCATGGGGGCGCAGAGCATCGCGATCAAGGACATGGCCGGCCTGCTGACACCTTCGGCCACGCGCGAACTGGTCACCGAACTGGTCGACGCCCTGGACGTACCCGTGCATCTGCATGCCCACGCGACCTCGGGCCTGTCCGAGCTGTGCCACTGGGAGGCGATCCGTGCCGGCTGCCGGCACATCGAAACCGCACTGACACCGTTTGCGGGCGGCACCAGCCATCCGCCCACGGAAAGCATGGTGGCCGCGCTGGCCGGCACCGAACACGACACCGGCCTGGATCTGGAGGCCCTGCAGACCGTCGCCCGCCATTTCCACGACGTGCGGCCGAAATACCGCCGCTTCGAGAGCCGCTTCACCGGGGTGGACACCCGGGTTCAGGTCAACCAGGTGCCCGGCGGCATGGTCTCCAATCTCGCCAGCCAGCTGCGCGAACAGGGTGCCCTGGACCATTTCGACGCGGTGCTGGAGGAAGTGCCGCGGGTCCGCGAGGACCTAGGATACCCGCCGCTGGTCACCCCGACTTCGCAGATCGTGGGCACCCAGGCCGTGCTGAACGTGCTGAGCGGAGAACGCTACGCCCGCATCACCAACGAGGTGAAACGCTATCTCGGCGGCCACTACGGCCGGGCCCCGGGGCCGGTGAACGAAGCCGTCCGTCGTCAGGCCATCGCCGACGGGCCGGTCCTGGAAGAACGCCCCGCCGACCGGCTGGAGCCGGAAATGGAACGGCTGACCGCCGACGCCGGCGACCTCGCCGAATCCCCCGAGGACGTCCTGACCTGCGCGCTGTTCCCCGAGATCGGACAGCGCTTCCTCGAGGACCGACGCGCCGGGACCCTCGCCCCGGAACCCCTGGACCTGCCCGGCGATGACCGTCCCGGCTGCCCCGCCCCGCGGCGTTTCACGGTGCAGCTCGACGGCGAAGCGCACGAGGTGGAAATCCGCGGCAGCGGGCCGCGCGACGATGGGACCCGGAACCTGTTTCTGAGCGTGGACGGCGTTCCCGAAGAGATCGGCCTGGTCACCCACGACAGCATCGAGCTGGCCCCGTGGGGCAGCAGCGCGACGGCGCCGCCGGCGTCGTCGCCGGTCGCAAAAAGCAAGCCGGGCCCGAGCGCCGGTCCGGGCGATGTCACCACCACCATGCCCGGAACCGTGGTGGACATCCTGGTGGCCCCGGGAGATCCGGTGGAGGCCGGGCAGGCGGTGGTGGTGGTCGAGGCGATGAAGATGGAATCCGAACTCGTCGCCCCCGCCGGAGGCACCGTGACCGCAGTACATGTGGAACGCGGCGCCGCGGTGACCGCCGGGTGCGTGCTGGTGACGGTCGAAACCGCCGTCGCCACGGGAGACTGAGCCATGCCATCGCCGGAACGCAGCGTCATCCTCGCCTCGACCTCGCCCTATCGCGCACAGCTGCTGCAGCGTCTGGCGCTGCCGTTCGGCACCGATGCCCCCACCGTTGACGAAGGGCCGTACGCTGGCGAAGCACCGGCGGATCTGGTCCGCCGCCTGGCCGAAGCCAAGGCACGCGCGGTCAGCGGGCGCCACGGCGACGCGCTGATCATCGGTTCCGACCAGAACGCCGCCCATGCCGGGCGCATCCTGGGCAAACCCGGAGACGAAACAAGCGCCCGCGAGCAACTGGCGATGCTGTCGGGGGGCACGGTCACCTTCCACACCGGGCTTTGCCTGCTGGACACCGCAACCGGCGAGGCGCGAGTGGAAGAGGTCCCCTGCCGGGTGACCTTCCGCGATCTGGACGCCGCCGAGATCGCCGCGTACGTACGCCAGGACCAGCCGCTGGACTGCGCCGGCAGTTTCCGTTCGGAAGGCCTGGGCATCAGCCTGTTCGAGCGCATGGACACCGAGGACCCCACCGCACTGGTCGGCCTGCCCCTGATCCGCCTGGCCGCCCTGCTGCGCGCGGCGGGCGTGAGCGTTCCCCCGCGTACCTGAATCCGGGACATTGGTCCCGCAGCGGTTTGCGAGTATGATTCGCGCGACTGACTGCAGCCATTGCCCGGTGATCCCCTGATGAATTCGTCGCAGGAGCTGCTCGACCATCTGAGCCGCAACAGCGCGCCCTACGAGGATCCGCTCCTGCGAGTGGAATGGGAGACGTTATCCCTGGACGATTTCTGGATCCCGGAACAGGCCATCTCGCTCTACGGGACACCCGAATACGAGCAGCTGCCCGAGGCGCTCAAACGGCGCCTGTCGCAATACGAATTCATCTACTTCATCAGCGGGGCCCTGTGGCTGGAGGGGCTGTTCATGGAGCGCATCGCGCGCATCTCGATGCACTCCGCCGACCGCCTCGACCGGCTCAATTACCGTCTGCACGAACTGCGCGAAGAAGCCGGTCACAGCCTGATGTTCATCGAGTTCATGCGGCGCAGCGGTCTGGAACTGCCGATCCGGCGGTTCCCCAAGCCGCGCATGGCCACGCTGGTCGGACGCTTCGCCCCGTTCGAATCGGCGATTTTCTGGATCGCGGTGATGATCGGCGAGGAGGTCCCCGACCGCATGAACCGGCTGATCCGCCGCCACCGCGAGGACATCAGCCCCGCCGTGCATGACGTGGTCACCACGCACATGATCGACGAGGCCCGGCACATGGCCCACGCCCGGGATACGCTGGAACAGCACATGGAAACCCTGCCGAACTGGCAGAAGATGCTGTACCGCCCCCTGATGCGCCGGGTGTTCCGCCAGTTCGTGCACGCCTTCTATTACCCCACGCCGGACATCTACCACCTTGCGGGACTGCCCGAAGGCCCCGATTACCGCCGGATCGCGCGGAACAACCCGCAGCGGGCCGCGTTCATCGACGACTGCGTGGACCCCGCTCTGCAGATCCTGCGCCAGCAGGGTCTCGTACTCCACTGGCGCTGACCCGAACCGGCCGCTGATCCGAATCACGGATCCGGAGCGGCACGATGCGCTACCCTTCGGCCCATGCGCCCGACCCGCCGCCTCCGCCCCGCACTCTCCACGCGCCACCAGATCGAACTGGGCGTGTTCATCGTGGTGCTGGTCGCGCTCGCCCTGCGGGTGTGGCTGCAGCCCGCGCCGGTCACCGAGCAGATCCAGTTCCGCGAGGAACTGCGGGTGGCCTTCGTGGAACACGCCCTGGGCCGCTCCGACCTGGCGGACTACGGCGGGCGCGAACAACTGGAACTGGAGCTCCTCGACCGCCTCGCCGAACGTCTGGGCGTTTCCCTGGAGGTCCGGCGCGTGGAACGCCCCGCGGATGTCCACGCCCTGCTGCGGGCCGGTCGCGTCGATCTTGGAGCCGGTCTTCTGGTACCGCCGGGCGACGATTCCGGACTACGACGGGGCCCCGAGATTCTCGAGGTTCAGCGTATCCTGGCCTACTGGCGGGGTTCCGCGAACGGCGGCCCCCTGCTGTCGCCCATGGACATCCCCGCAGGCAGCCGGATCGGCGTCCCCGCGGGGGCATCGCTGCCGCCCATGCTGCATCGCCCGCACCGGGAGGATGGCCAGGATGACGTCGCCACCACGGACCCGCACGAGATCCTGCCCCTGCCCGGGCCGCAGCTCATGCGCGACGCCCTGGAGCGCGGCGAGATCGATTTTGCCCTGATGACATCGCTGGAATACCGGCGCCTGCAGCGGCTGCATCCCGAACTGCGCGCCGGGTACGAACTGTCCGGAAACACCCCGGTAGTCTGGCTGTTGCCCGACCGTGGCGACACCAGCCTGGAGCGCGAGGCACGGGCACTCCTGGATGAACTGCGGGGGCACGGTGCGCTGGAGCGGCTCATCGATCAGTATCTGGGTCACCTGGAAACCCACGACCTGGTCGATACCCTGACCTTCGAACGACGCGTCCATGACCGTCTGGAACGCTTTCGCGATCTGTTCGAGGCCGCCGGCGAGAAATACAACCTCGACTGGCGCTTCATTGCCGCCGTGGCCTACCAGGAATCGCACTGGAACCCCGACGCGGTCTCGCCCACGGGGGTGCGGGGCCTGATGATGCTGACCCGAGCCACCGCGCAGGATCTCGGGATCCCCGACCGCACCGATCCACAGGCTTCGGTGGACGGAGGCACGCGCTACCTCCTGCAGATGCGCGAACGCCTCCCCGAAAGCATCCCCGAACCGGATCGCACCTGGATGACCCTGGCCGCCTACAACGTGGGCCTGGGGCATGTGAACGACGCACGTGCGCTGGCCGCCAACAACGGCGACGATCCGGACCGCTGGGTCGACGTGAAGGAATGGCTGCCGCGACTGGCCGAATCCCGCTGGTACGAACAGACCCGGCACGGCTACGCCCGCGGCTGGGAGCCGGTCAGCTACACCCGCAATATCCGCAGTTACTACGACAAGCTGATGCAGCGCTTCCCCGAACCCGGCGATCGCGTGCAGCCCCCCGCCCCCGGTTACCGCAACACCCCCCTGGCACTGTAGCCGGGTTATTCGGCACGCCCGCCCGACGATCCGGCACAGTAGCGTGCCAGCAGGGACACGTCGGCGTCACCGCGCCCGTCCGCGCAGGCGGCGTCCACGGCAGCGCCGATCCGCCGGACCCCGTCCAGTTCCAGACCCGTGCGCCGGGCCAGCTCGGCCACAATCCCGGCGTCCTTCTGGTAGAGTCCCAGCTGGAACCCGGGCTCGAAGTCGCCGTCCAGCAGCCGCTGGCCGTGCACCTCGAGGATCCGCGATCCGGCAAAACCGCCCAGCAGCGCCTCGCGGATGCGTGCGGGATCCACGCCCTGCCCCTCGGCCAGCGCAAAGGCCTCGCCGATCGCCGCCAGGGTTTCGCCGACCACCAGCTGGTTGCAGGCCTTGGCGATCTGCCCGGCACCGCTGTCACCGACATGGGTGAGCGTGGAGCCCACGGCCTCCAGCAGGGGCCGGATCTGCTCGACCGCGTCCGCGGGCCCGCCGATCATCAGGCTCAGGGTACCGGCGCGGGCACCGGGCTCGCCCCCCGAAACCGGGGCGTCGATGAACACCATGTCACGCTCCGCCGCGGCGCGTGCGAGCTCGCGGGAACGTACCGGCTCGATGGTGCTGTGGTCGATGATGATCAGGCCCGGACGACCGTGTTCGAGCACCCCGCCGGGCCCCTCCATCAGGGCCGCGACGTCGGGCGTATCCGAAACGTTGAGCACCAGGACACGGACCTGCGCGAGCAGCCCGGCCAGATCCCCGTGCACCCGGGCACCCTCCGGTTCGAAGGCCCGCGCCTGTTCCGGACGTCGGGCCCAGACATGCACCTCGGCCCCCGCAGCAAGCAGGTTGCGGGTCATGGGCGCGCCCATGATGCCCAGGCCCACGCAGCCGACCGGCTGCAACGCGGCGGGGATCGTCGCTGACGACATGGGAAACTCCTCGGACTGGAAATCCGGCCAACGTAGCAGAAAAGGAGCCCGCATTGATTCGCAACCTCAGTCCGCACGCCACCGGTGCCCTGTTCGCGTTCATCGGAGTCATGGCGATCAGCTTCGACGGCCTGCTGGTACGCCTCGCCGATGCCAGCGCGCCGGACATCCTGTTCTGGCGCGGCCTGTTCATGGCGATCACCCTCACCGTCGTGCTGCGACTGATGAACGGGCGCTGGACCTGGGCCTGCATGCAGCGCGGCGGCATGGACGCATGGTGGACCGCGACCGGATTCGCTGCCACCAACTATCTGTTCGTCCTCGCGGTTTTGCATACTACCGTCGCGAACGCCGTGGTCATCCTCGCCGCCTCGCCGCTGTTCGCGGCCCTGTTTTCAGGCCTGATCCTGCACGAATGGATCCCGCTGCGGACCTGGGTCGCGATCCTGCTCAGCCTGGCCGGCATCGTCGGCGTGTTCGCCGGCTCGCTGGAAACCGGCGGCTGGCTGGGGGACCTGTTCGCGCTGGGCGCGGCCATGGTGGTCGGCCTCAAGCTGACCCTGCTGCGCCGTTCGCCGCAGATCGACCGGCTCGCGGTGATCGCCACCGGCGGCCTGCTGGGCGCGGTGATTGCGCTCTTCTTCGCCGCGCCGCTGGCGGTGTCGGCCACCAGCCTGGCCACACTGCTGCTGATGGGCGCGGTGCAGCTGCCACTGGCGCTGGTGATGATCGCCCTGGCCACCCGCCACCTCCCGGCCGGGGAAGTCGCCCTGTTCCTGGTCCTGGAAGCGGTGTTCGGTACCCTGTGGGTCTGGCTGTTCCTGGCCGAGGCGCCGCCGCTGATGACGCTCGTCGCGGGGACGGCCGTTCTGGTAACCCTGGCTCTGCACGCGCTGGCCAGCTGGCGCGACGACGAGGCACGCTGAAAGCCGGTTATACTCGGCGACAGGGAACAGTACGGGGAGCCCCATGCCGGGAAGGCACGATCCACCCGCGAAGAGTCACGGACATCCGGCACGGAGGTACGCGTTACTGGCCTGGATATTGATGGGCTTCCTGCTGCTGTCGCTCGCCGGCGGCACCGCCCAGGCCCAGACCCCGGGTGGCGAACCCGACGACGCCGACGGGGCCTCCCCTGCCATCACCCTGCATTTCTTCTGGACCCGCGAGTGCCCCCGCTGCCTCGACGCACTGCCCGTGGTCCATCAGCTGGCGCAGGACTACCCCTGGCTGGACGTGCGCAGCTACGACCTGACCGCACACCCGCAACTGGGCTCGCTCTACCGCCAGATGGCCGCCGAACGCGGCGAACAGGCCCGGGCGGTGCCCGGTTTCCTGTTCTGCGGCGCGATGCTCGAGGGGTTCGACACGCGCGGACGCCAGGAGGCCCGGCTGCGCGAACTGCTGGAGACCTGTCACCGGCGGGTTCAGGCCGGCGAACCACCCGAGCTGGAACGCGCGCTGTGGACCGAGGCCGAACCGCTGCGCCTGCCCCTGTTCGGCGAGCTGCACCCCGACCGGCTGTCCCTGCCGGCGCTGACGCTGATCCTCGCGGGCTTCGACGCGTTCAATCCCTGCGCCTTCTTCGTCCTGCTGTTCCTGTTGAGCGTGGTGGTGCACAGCCGCAGCCGGGGCCGCATCCTGCTGATCGGCGGGGTCTTCGTGGCCATCTCCGGGGTCATCTATTTCACCTTCATGACCGCCTGGCTGAACGCCTTCCTGGTGCTCGGCGAGATGCCCCTGATCACGCGCATCGCCGGGGCCGTGGCGCTGGCGATGGCGCTGATCAATATCAAGGACTACTTCCTGTTCAAGCGCGGGGTATCGCTGAGCATCCCGGACTCGGCCCGGCCCGGACTGTTCCGCCGCATGCGGGAGCTGACCCAGGCCGACAGTCTGCCCTGGGTGCTGGGCGCCACCGTGGTCCTGGCGGTGGTGGTCAACCTCTACGAGATCCTGTGCACCCTGGGCT
This sequence comes from Thioalkalivibrio sp. ALR17-21, assembly GCF_000420185.1. Lineage (NCBI taxonomy): Bacteria > Pseudomonadati > Pseudomonadota > Gammaproteobacteria > Chromatiales > Ectothiorhodospiraceae > Thioalkalivibrio > Thioalkalivibrio sp. ALR17-21. Next base: position 83,414 of record NZ_ATUL01000006.1, read on the forward strand.
TCCCGATGATCTACACCCGGATCCTGACCACCCACGACCCCGGCGCGGCAGGCTATTACGGCTATCTGTTCGCGTACAACCTGATCTACGTACTGCCGATGCTGGCGATCGTCGCACTGTTCGCCTTCACCCTGGGCAACCGCAAGCTGCAGGAACACGAGGGGCGCCTGCTCAAACTGCTGTCCGGGATGATGATGCTGGCGCTGGGCCTGTTACTGCTGCTGCGCCCGGACCTGCTCTCCAGCCCCGCGTTCGCGATCGGGGCGATCGGCGTGGCCGTCCTGCTGACGCTGATCATCCGCCGGTTCACCCGAGCGCGCGCCTCGAGCTGAGGAGGTTCCTGTCACACCCGGGCCGTCGGCTCGAACGGGACGACCAGAGCCTGCTCCTCCTCCTGCATCCGCTCGCGTTCTTCCTCGGCCGCATCCTGCAGCCCGAAGAACCACACCACGAACAGCAGCGTGAACACGATGAAGAACGTCATCCCCGCCCAGGACAGTACATGCATGACCGGACCCGGGCGGTCCTTCTCCGCCACCTCGGGGCGCTGGATGGCGCGGTAATTGAGCCAGGCGAACACCGGGGAAGTCAGGAACGACACCACCATCGCGAACTGCAGCATCGCCAGCAGATCGGTCAGCAGAAACTGAATAATCACGATGCAGACCACCACCGTGAACAGCAGCCATGCGACCAGCGCGCGCCGCAGCCCCGCCTCCGGGCGGTCGAACAGCAGCAGTGTGCTCATCGCCAGCGAGCGCGGCCAGCCGTCCATGCAGGTCAGGGTGGTACTGAACATCGCGGAAAACGCCGCCAGCACGATCAGCCAGTGCGCCCAGTCGCCGATGGTCGAGGTGTACATCTCGATGAACCGGCCGGAGAACTCGCCGGCGGTCATGTCGGCCAGCCCGATGCCGGTCCCGGAGTGGTACATCACCAGCGCCCCCAGGGCGAGGAAGAACACCGCCAGGACCACGGTCACGATGTAGCCGATGTGGAAATCGGTGGTCGACTCGCCCACCGTGGCGCGGTGGCCGGTCTCGATCTCGCGCGAAGTCCGCCACAGCGACGGCCACGCCGCGATGTCGATGGGCGCCGGCATCCAGCCCATGAACATGATGATGAAGCCGATGGAGGCAAGGTCCCAGGGGTCGCGTCCGACGAACCCCTCGGGGATCTCCGCGCTCTGCCAGATCGCCACGATCACCGCGGTCAGGGTGGACACCGCCAGCAGGAAAACCACGACCTTGGCGATCTTGTCCAGCAGCTGATAATGCCCGGCGATGATGATGGCGGCACACAGCAACAGGATGCCGATGGCGATCCCGGTTACATGCTCGGCCGCATCCACGAACGGGAACGCCAGAAACAGACTGGCGGAGATGAACGCGACCCCCGCGGTATTGAGGAAGGCATTGACCAGATTCAGGCCAAAGAAGGCCGCGAGGAAGCCCTTCCCCATGCGCCGGTAGCCATGCAGGATCGTGTCGCCGGTGGCCGCGCGGTACGTCACCGCGTACAGGAAGAACGGGTACTTGAACAGGTTGGCCAGCAGCAACAATCCCAGCAGGGACCAGCCGTAAAGTGCACCGGCCTGGGTCGAGGACACCAGATGGGAACCGCCGATCGCGGCGCCGGCCATCAGGATGCCTGGCCCGATGGCCTTGCCCAGATCCGTCCGGGGTTGCCAGAACAGCTGCATCGATCACCTCGCGTTGGCCGGAACAGTCTGCCGCAGAGCTGCTGCCTTTACAGGAGCGCGCTTGCGCGCGAACGCGGCGAAGGGTAGCGCATTGCCCCGGCGACGACCATGGGCACCGGAAATCCCCGTGCTGTCCTGCCCCCTTCGCGGCACCCGGCGGGAACACCTTACACTGTGCGGGATCCCGACTACTCGTTTTGCGAAAAGGACACCCCTTGACCGCCATCCGCATCCAGGACCTGCGCAAGTGGTACGACGGCACGCCGGTGGTGGACGGCGTGAATCTGGAGATCCCGGAGGGCGAGTTCTTCGGCCTGCTGGGTCCCAACGGCGCGGGCAAGACCACTACCCTGCGCATGCTGCTGGGCCTCACGCCCATTGATGCCGGTCACATCGAGGTTTTCGGCCGGAGCATGCCCGAGGGCGAGCGGGCGGTACGCCACCAGCTGGGCGTGGTGCCGCAGTTCGACACCCTGGATCCGGATTTCACCGTCAGCGAGAACATGACCACCTATGCCTCGTATTTCGGCCTCTCCGGCCCCTCGCTGCACACGCACATCGACCGGCTGCTGGAACGGGTGAACCTGAGCGACAAGCGCGACGCGCCGATCCAGTCACTGTCCGGGGGCATGAAGCGCCGCCTGACCCTCGCCCGCGCGCTGATCAACGACCCGGCCGCGGTCATCCTCGACGAACCCACCACCGGCCTCGATCCCCAGGCCCGCCATCACCTCTGGCGACAGCTGCGCGAACTGCGTGCCTCGGGTGTCACCCTGGTGCTGACCACGCATTACATGGAGGAGGCCGAGGAGCTGTGCGATCGCATCGCGATCATCGACCATGGCCGCATCATCGCCTGTGACTCCCCCGCCCGGCTGATCCGCGAACACGTCGAGCCCTGGGTGGCCACGGTCGCCGGCCGCGGCGCCGCCGCATCCATCGAAAACGAACTGGGGCCGCATGACCGCGCCCACCAGGTGGCCGACACCTGGCTGATCTACACCCCCGACCCGGAAGGCCTGCGCGGCCGGCTGGAGGCGCGCGGAGAACGCATGGGCCTGCGCGAGGCCAACCTCGAAGACGTCTTCCTCAAGCTCACCGGCCACGACCTGCGGGACTGAATGCCCATGCGCCAGCGCACCCACCCCCTGCTGCCCCGCCCCGGCCCGCGCCTGTTCACGGTGTGGCGCCGCAATCTGCGGGTGTGGCGCAAACTGATGCTGCCGGCGGTGGTCGGCAATTTCGGCGAACCGATCCTCTACCTGCTCGCGTTCGGGGTCGGCTTTGGCGCCATGGTGGGCGAGGTCGACGGCATGCGCTACATGGTGTTCATCGCCTCCGGCATCGTCGCCTCCAGCGCGATGATGACCGCCAGCTTCGAGGGCATGTACTCGGCCTATACGCGCATGGCGGAACAGAACACCTGGCTCGGCATGCTTGCGACCCCGCTGACCCTGGACGACATCGTCTTCGGCGAGGCGATCTGGGCGGCCACCAAGGGCCTGGTCAGCGCCATCACCGTGCTGATCGTCGCCAGCCTGCTGGGCCTGGTGACCGACGCGCGCGCCCTGCTCGCACTGCCGGTGATCTTCCTCGCCGCCTTCACCTTCGGCGCGCTGGCGCTGGTCATCACCTCGCTGGCACGCAGCTACGACTTCTTCCTCTACTACTTCACCCTGGCGGTCACCCCCATGCTGCTGCTGTCCGGGGTATTCTTCCCCCTGGAACAGCTCCCGGGCTGGGTGCAGACCCTCGCCTGGTTGCTGCCGCTGGCCCACGTGATCGAACTGGTACGGCCGTTGATGACCGGCGACTGGCCGGTCCGGTGGCTGCCCCATCTCGCGGTCATCATTGGCTACGGTGTACTGGCCATCAGCGTGGCCAGCTACCGCATCCGTCGCCGCCTTCTTCGCTGACCCCGAAAAATCAATTGACAGCGTTAACAAAAGGGATTTAGCTTCAGTTCCGCCCGCAGCCGCCGTAAGCCTGCAAGAGACCCGGCAACACGGCCTTTCCCGAGGGGGAAACATGAAGAAGAATCTTCCGGTCACCCAACGTGAGGTGGACTACCCCGAGAGCGCCAATATTCTTTCCACTACCAACCTCAAGGCCGCCATCACCTACGTGAACCCGGATTTCCTCCGGATCAGCGGTTTCGAGCACGAAGAGCTGATTGGCAAGAACCACAACGTCATCCGCCACCCGGACATGCCGCCGGCCGCCTTCGCCGATCTCTGGAACACCATCAAGAGCGGACGCTCGTGGATGGGCATGGTCAAGAACCGCTGCAAGAAGGGGACCACTACTGGGTCAGCGCCTATGTCACTCCGGTCATGCGGGATGGTCAAGTAGTTGAATACCAGTCCGTACGCACCAAACCCCGGCGCGAACACGTAGAAGCGGCCGAACGCGTCTATGCCGATCTGATGCAGGAGCGCACGCCACTGGCCCTGCGCCTGCCCCGGATGGGCATCAAGACCCGGGCCCTTGCTTCCATCGCCGGCGGGCTGGCGGCCGGGCTGGGCGTGGCCGCCGCCTTTACCGGCCTGACAGCCCCCAGTGCCGCAGTGATCGCCGCTTCGGGACTGGTGGTGGGTGGCGGACTGGCGTGGAACGGTCTTTCTCCGTTATGCAACGCGGTCGCCCGGGCGCGCCGACTCACCGGCAACCCGATCAGCCAGTACATCTATACCGGCCGCATGGACGAAGCCGGGGAACTGGAATTCGCCATGCGGATGCTGGAAGCCGAAGCCGGCGCGGTGGTCGGCCGCATGGGCGACGCGGCGGAACAGCTCGGCGAGACTGCCGAAGGCCTGACGGCCGCGGTCAATGAAAGCCGCTCCGCCTGCGACCGGCAGCAGCAGGAGACCGAGGAGGTCGCCAGTGCGACCAACCAGATGGTCAACAGTGTGCAGGACGTTGCCCGCAGCGCACAGAGCACCGCGGACGCCGCCGATCAGACCGATTCCGAGGCCCGCGAAGGCCAGGAAATCGTCCAGAAAAGTACCCGCTCGATCGAAACCCTGGGTGAAGAAGTTGCGCGCGGAGCCGCGGTCATGAGCGAACTGGGGGAAGAAAGCGAGAAAATCAGCAGCGTTCTGGACGTCATCCGGGGTATCGCGGAGCAGACCAACCTGCTCGCCCTGAATGCGGCCATCGAGGCCGCCCGCGCCGGCGAACAGGGTCGCGGGTTCGCCGTGGTCGCCGACGAGGTCCGCACCCTCGCCAGCCGGACCCAGAACTCCACCTCCGAAATCCAGGCGATGATCGAAAGGCTTCAGGACCGGGCCCGGGCCGCCTCGGAAGTCATGAACCAGAGCCATGAACAGGCCCGTGCGAGTGTCGACCAGGCCCGCCGAGCCGCCGAATCCCTGACTCATATCACCGAAGGGATCGCGCGCATACGCGACATGAGCAATCAGATCGCCGCCGCCGTGGAAGAACAAGGGACCGCCGGAGGCGAGATTAACCGCGGCGTGGAAACCATTCGCAGTGCGGCCGACACGACGGCCACGCGCGCCGGGGACAGCCATGGTGCCGCCCGTTCCGTCAGCGAACTGGCGGCCGGTCTGCAGAATCTCTCCCGACAATTCTGGGAGCAGCGGCGTCAGGGTTGAAGAGACACGGATTCATGCGCGCACTCACCGGGCCCGGTCTGGTAGGTTATTCCTCCTGCCAACTGGTTCCGGAGGGCTCATGAAGGCCTGGTTGTTTGCAATCTTCATCACTCTGATCCTGCCCGCCACCGCGCTGGCGGAAAACGTCCAGATCCGCGACCTCGAAAAAGGCGAAGGCCCCGAGGTCGTGCGTCATGACACCGTGACCGTACATTACACCGGCTGGGTGTACGAGGATGGCGAGGACCAGGGCGAACCTTTCGACTCCAGTCGCGACCGCGGCCAGCCGTTTACCCTGACCCTGGGCGCCGGCGAGGTCATTCCGGGCTGGGAGAAGGGCCTGGAAGGCATGCGCGAGGGCGGGAAGCGCGAGATCATCATCCCGCCGGAACTGGGCTACGGGTCACGCGGCGCCGGTGACGTGATCCCGCCGAACGCCACTCTGCGCTTCGAAGTGGAGATCCTGGAAGTGGAGCGGGCGCCCTTCGGCGGCCTGAACAATAACGAGCTGGCCGGGATGCTCGAACGCGACGACGTCACGATCATCGACATCCGCCGCCCCGACGAATGGGCCGAGACGGGGGTGGTGAAAGGAAGTCTGCGCATGACCGCCTTCGACGAACGCGGCCAGTTCATTCCGCAATTCGGTCAGGCGTTCACCGATGCGGTAGACCCGGATGACACCGTGGTCCTGATCTGCCGCACCGGCAGCCGCACCGGCGTACTGGCCCGCGCGCTGGCCGACGGTCTCGGGTACGAGGACGTCCATAACGTCACCGACGGCATCAAGCACTGGCTGGAAGAAGACCGCGTGGTGCAGCACGACTGCCCCGACACCGAGGAGACGGCGGTTTGCTGATGCGGCGACATGGCGGCCCCGGTGCCCTGGGTCTGGTCCTGCTGCTGCTCGCCGCCCCGGCACCGGGCGAAGAAGACAATCGCGAGGACCTTCCGGCGGTGCTCCCCGAGCCGGTGACCAGCACGCATTCGCTGGAAACGGTGGACGGCGAACGGCTGGAGTACCGCGCGACGGTCGGCTACACCCCGCTGGGCGAGGATCGCGAACACCCCGAGGCGCGGGTCTTCAGCGTAGCCTATACGATGGGCGACGAAGAAGCCGACCGCCCGGTGACCTTCCTGTTCAACGGCGGACCGGGGGCGGCCTCGGCCTATCTCAACGTCGGCGGACTCGGACCGCGGGTGCTGGAGACCGACGAGCGTGGCCTGTCGGCCACCACCCCGCCGCGCCTGGTGGACAACCCGAAGACCTGGCTGGCATTTACCGACCTGGTCTTCGTGGATCCACCGGGCACCGGCTTCAGCCGGGTCATGGAGGCCGGCGATCCCGAAGATTTCTTCGAGCCGGAGGGCGACCTGGCCGCGCTGGAAGAAACCCTGGAACGCTGGCTGGACGACCACGGACGGCGCGGCGACCCGGTGTACCTCGGCGGGGAAAGCTATGGCGGCTATCGCGCCGGTGCCCTGCCGGCGCGGCTGATGCGCAACTCCGGCATCAGCGTCTCGGGCACGGTGCTGGTCTCCCCCGCGCTGGATTTCGGCATGCTCGAGGGCGGCACCGGCCGCCCGCTCCCGCACGCACTGATGCTGCCGGCGCTGACCGCCTCGGCCCGCGCGCATGACCGCCTGGGCGATGACCCGCCGAGCCTCGAGCAGGCGGAGGCATTCGCGCTGGGGGACTATCTCGAAGGCCTGCTGCATCCGGAGCGGATCGACGCGGACTGGATCGATGAAGTGGCCCGATTCACCGGGATCGACCGCGACCACCTGCGCGCGACCGGCGGCCGCGTCACCCTGAACATGGCGCAGCGTGGCCTGCTGCGGGACGAGGGCCGGCTGGTCAGCCTGTACGACGGCGGGATCGATTCGCCCGATCCGGTCCCGACCCGCACGCGGCCGCGGGCCGATGCCATCCTCGACGGTCTGGTGGCCCCGCTGTCCACCGCCATGCTGGACCACCTGCGCAACACCCTGGACTGGTCACACGGGCATCAGTATCGCCTGCTCAGCCGCGAAGTCTTCGGTGCCTGGGACTGGGACAGCTCGCAGCGGACCGGCCCGGCCTCGGCGATGGACGACCTGGCCACCGCGCTGGCACTGGATCCCCGCTTTCGCATCTTCAGCGTGCACGGCGAGGCCGACCTGATCACCCCCTACTTCGCCACCGAATGGCTGCTGGGGCAGATCGCGCATGCCGCGGACCCGGGCGACGACGAGCGCATCGTCACCGGCCGCTATCCCGGCGGGCACATGCTGTACATGCGTGCCGACACCAACGCCGAGCTGTTCGACGACGCCCGGCGCTTCTACACCGGACACGCAGCAGACGAAGACGGGACCGCAGCGGACCCCGACTGACGGCTTGCCGACCCGGGCGCCCTCCGGTTACTGTAATTATGAACAGTATCCGGAGCTGCCCTCGTGTCGTCCGACCCCTCGCTTACCCCGCGCCAGCAGGCCATCCTCGACTACATCACCGAGGTGGTCACCACCCAGGGCACCGCGCCCACGCGCAACGAGATCGCCACGGCCTTCGGCTTTCGCTCGCCCCATGCGGCGGAATGCCACCTCAAGGCCCTGGCGCGCAAGGGCGCGATCGAACTGGTCGGCGGAGCGGCCCGCGGGATCCGCCTGCCTCCCGACACGCGCCCCTCGCCCGCCACGCCCTCGGGAGCGGAGGGCATCCCCCTGATCGGCCGGGTTGCGGCCGGCTCGCCGCTGCTGGCCACCGAACACATCGAGGGGCACTACCAACTCGGCGACGCACTGTTCCGGGCCCGTCCCGACTACCTGCTGCGGGTGCACGGCGAAAGCATGCGTGATGCCGGCATCCTCGACGGCGACCTGCTGGCCGTGCGCCGCACCCCGGAGGCCCGGGAGGGCCAGATCGTGGTCGCGCGCATCGAGGACGAGGTCACGGTCAAGCGCTTCCGGCGCGATGGTTCGCGGATCCGTCTGCTGCCCGAAAACCCCGATTTCAGCCCCATCGAGGTCGATCCCGAACGCCGCGAACTCGCGATCGAGGGGATCGGCGTAGGGGTACTGCGAAATCTGGAAGGCGAATGACCCGCGCCCTGGACTCGCTGCTGGAACACCCGGCCCTGTGGCGCGGCCGCCAGGGCGCCCCCGTCAGTGGCGACGCGGTCTGGCCGGCGGGCACGCCCGAACTGGAAAAGGCCCTGGGCGGCGGCTGGCCGCGCGGCCAGCTGGTGGAACTGCTGGGCGCGCCCTTCGGCAGCGGCGAGACCCGCCTGCTGGTGCCCATGCTCGCCGCCTGCGGACGCGCCCGGCTGTGGACCGCCCTGATCGGCCCGCCCGCGACCCCCTGGCTGCCCGGCTGGCAGCAGCTGGGTATCCCTCCGGAGCGGGTCCTGCTGGTGCAGGCCGAACAGGACCCCGAACGCCTGTGGAGCGCGGAACAGTGCCTGCGTGACCCGGCCTTTGGCGCACTGCTGGTCTGGATCCACGGCCCTGCGGAAACCGCGCGCCTGCGCCGTCTGCGCCTGGCGGCCGGCGAAAGCCGCGCCTGTGCCGTGCTCTACCGTCCGCCGCAGGCGGCCGAACAGCCCTCGCCAGCGCATCAGCGCCTGCAGTGGCAACCACATGGCCGAGGCCTGCGCCTGCACTTTCTCAAGGGTAACGGCGCACAGTACCGACGCGGTCGGCCGCTGGATATCTCCGTTGCACACCCGCCCCCCGCGGAGGACGCCCCGTGATCCCGGACGCGCACCCGTCGCAACCGGCGCCCGCCCGCGACCGCGGCCCTTCGGGCCCCGCCCTGCAGCTGCTTCCGGGGCTCCCGGAGCTGCCCCGCGATTCTGCACCTGCCCCGTCCCCGAACGCCGCGCCGGGGGCCCCGGAGTGCTGGCTGGCCATCCAGCTCCCGCATCTGGCCCTGGACCTCCAGGCCCGCCGCCACGCGGATGCCGACCGTCTCGCGCAGCATCCCCTGCTGATCGTGGAACGCGGGGAACGACCCCGGGTGCATGCCGCCAACCGTGCCGCGCGCCGCGCCGGCGCCCGCCCGGGCATGCCCCTGGGCGATGCCCTGGCCCTGCTGGACACCCCGGAACTGATCGAGGACGATCCGGTGGCCCGCGCGCGCGAGATTCACCAGCTCGCCGCCGCCCTGCTGCAGTTCAGCGACCACGTGCATCCCGAACCCGGAGCACAGCGCATCCTGCTCGAGGTCGGGCGCAGCCGGCGCCTGTTCGGCGGGCTGCCGGCCCTGCGCGAACGGGCAGAGGCGGTGCTGCGCGAACTGGGTTTCCAGCCGCGCACCGGCATGGCCCGCAGCCCGGCCGCTGCGCGGCTGCTCGCCGCGCACCGGCACCCGGAGATTCCCGAGGACCGTGATGCCCTGCGTCGCAGCCTGGCTCGCTTCCCGCTGGGCACCCTGCCTCTGCCCGCAACCACCCGCGAGGCCCTGCAGGCCACCGGGCTGCGGGTGTTCGGCGAGCTGCTGCGCCTGCCCCGCGCGGAGCTGGCCCGGCGCCACGGGCCGGACCTGCTGCAGACCATCGACCGTCTGCTGGGCGATGCCTGCGAAACCCTGCCGCGTTTCGTCCCGCCGGCGACCCTGGAACTCACCCTGCGTCTGGATCACGAGATCCGTGCGAGTACGGCCCTGGTCTTCCCCTTGCGGCGCCTGCTGCAGCAGGCCGAGCAGCAACTGCGCGGCCGGGCCCTGAGCCTGCAGGGCATGCAGCTGGATCTGCAGCATCGGGAGGACACCACCCGCCTGAATCTGGAGCGCGGGCAGCCGGGCATCCGTGCGGCGGACTGGCTGAGCCTGTGGCAGACGCGGCTGGAGCGCGAGACCCTGCAGGCCCCGGTTATCGGCCTGCGCCTGCACTCGGCCGAACTGCTCGAGCCGCCCGCCACCGATGACGGGCTACTGACCGGAGACCCCGCCGGGGACCACGACGATGCCGGGCACGGCGCCGGCCACCCCAGGCACCTGCCCGCCGTGCTCGCACGCCTGCGCGCGCGTCTGGGGGCGCAACAGGTCGGACGCCTGGTCAACCGCGGCACCCCGGCCCCGGAAGATGCGCAGGAACCCGTGTTCGCCGCCATGCGGCCGGGGCCGGACACCGCCACACATCCCCCCAGCCCCGCGCAGCGGGCTTGCGGTACGGCCCTGTGGGTGCATGCCCCGGAGCCGGTGCCGGCACCCCGAAGCGGCGACACCCAGCCACTGGGGCGGTTGGAAAACGGCTGGTGGGACCGGGAGAACGACCGACGCCGCGACTATGCCCTGACCCGCGATGTCCGCGGCCGCTGGATCTGGCTGTTTCGCTGCCTGCGCAATGGGGGCTGGTTTCGCCAGGGGTACTGGGGATAAGGCCCGCTCCTTGTGTGCGGCACCGAACAGAACCCACACCGACACAAATGCATTCTCGTCCCGGCACGGGGAAGCGAGTCGTGATCATCGGCCCTGCCCCTGCCCAGGAAATATCCCGAACCCACCCCGCACAGGGACACACGACGAGGCATGCATTATGAAAAAAAAACCTTTCACGCTCATGCTCGGCTATGCCGGGACCATCCCGTTCGCCGCCCGCGTCCAGATGGTGCCGGCGGCCGGCCTGGCCCCCTCCTCGAAGGGCCTGGCTGGATATTCATGCCCGCCCCCCCGTCCGCAAACCCCGAATCAGCACGCTGAGGTAAACCCATGGATCTGATGATCAACGAACCCTTCCCCGGGTTTAACCGTCCTCTGGAGGTCCTGCGTACCTGTCACCGCCGCCTGCTGGCCTGTCTGGAGCGGCTGGAACACCTGCATGCTCACGTCCCGGAACACGGAGCGGATGCCACGGCCCAGGCCGCCGCCCAGCGCCTGCTGCATTATTTTTATTCGGCCGCTCCGCACCATCATGCCGACGAGTACGAGGACCTGTTCCCGAGGCTCAAGCGCCTGGGCGACCATCCGGCGTCTCACCCTCAGCTCCCCGCCTGGCTGGACAGCCTGACCGCGGATCACGAGGCCCTCGAAAGGGTCTGGGCCCGGCTGGAGCCGGACCTGCTGGACATCGCCGAAGGCCGCCCCGCTTCCCTCGCGGGAGCCCCGGAATGGGTCGCCCGCTATCGCCGGCACCTGAGCCTCAAGGAACAGGCCGTGCTGCCCCTGGCCGAGCACCTGCTGGACGCCGATCAGTGCCGCGCCATCGGCGAAGCCATGGCTCGCCGGCGTGACATCGAAATTGAATGCCGTGCCTGACCCCTCCGGAACGGGAGCGGGTTAAACCAACCTTTCTTTAACCCTTCCCCGACTCCGGCGGGTTCTGCGGCCCGCCGGAGTCGGCGGCATCTTCGGATTCGTCGCCGGGGACGACGAGCATGTGTCGGGCCTTGTCGAAGAGCTCGCGGGATACGTCGGGTTGTTCCTTCAGGCGCCTGCTCCAGTGCGGGAACAGGTTCTGTTCCTCGCGCCCTTCGTGCTTGGCCAGTCCGCCCGAGATCAGGGCGAAGAAGGGCGCGATGACCCAGGGTTCGTCGACCCCCTCGGAGAATTCGTGTTCCAGCATCGCGGTCTGATCCAGCAGTTCGTCATGTTCGCGCAGCATGATGGACGTCGGGTCGTCTCCGCCCGGATGGCGCGGCAGATCAAGCAGCGGAACGATCAGTTCATTCTCCACGTGAACATGGCGTCGCAGTCCGGCCACATAGGCGTGGAATGCCGGAGCGGCACCCTCGGCATCGCCGGCATTGACCCGGTGAAGGGCGCTGGCGAACAGGCGGTCGATGCGCAGGTGGTCACGAGTGAGGAGGTCGACCAGGTCGACGGGTTCGGTGTCGTCGCGCCGGCGCACGCGCAGGGTCCACAGCGGTGGCCCGGCTTTTACGGTTTCCCAGTGGATGGCGTGGCGCAGCTGCTGCGCGACGGCGGCCATCAGCAGTTCGGGCTCTTCCTCTACCAGTACGTCGAAGGTCTGGCCGGGGCCGAGTTCGCGCAGGGTGTAGTAGGCGCGGGTATGGGCATGGTCGCCCAGTCCGCGCAGGTCCAGGGTGAAATCAGTCATGGGGTTCGGGGTCCAGGTCGCGCCGGCGAGCCATGGCTTCGCCGATGGCGCGGCACTGATCGGCGTCCAGCAGGTGTTCGGCCAGGGGCAGCACGGCCTCGTCCTCGAGGGACAGATGGCGGCGATATTGTTCGATCCATTCCGCGGCCCCCTCCAGCGGGGCATCGCGTCCTTCGGCGATGTCGAGCAGGTCCGGCTCCAGGCGGGACCAGCCATTTTCCAGCGTTTCGTGCTCCGCGGTAAGACGGTCCAGCCAGTCGGGCAGCTGGGGATGGCAGTCGGGCTGATCGCCCAGGCTCCTGAGCCGCGGGAACAGGTCCTCGTCCTCGTCGGCGTGATGATGCGGCGCGGAGGCATGGAAATATTTCAGCAGCCGCTGGGCCGCGGCCTGGGCCTCGGCATCCGCGCCGTGTTCCGGGACGTGCGCATGCAAGCGTTCGAGCGTCTCCAGGCAGCCCCTGAGGCGTCGATGGCAGGCGCGCAGGACCTCGACGGGACGGTCGAAACCGGGTAATGGCTCGTTCATCTGGAGATTCATGCAAGGGCTCCCGGGTACAGAACGTCTTCCCCTGTGTAGCAGTTCGACGGCCGTGTGGCCTTGATACGGATCACATCGTGCTTCCGGGTTTGTCTTTTGCGTCATTCGACCCCAGAATCGGTCGTCAGAGGCACCGCATCCGCGTGTCCCGCCGGGCCGCCAGCGTCCCCGGTATGTGGTGTCCGTCGGCTTCCCGGCGGCCTTTTCCCTGCATGCTTTACCGGTCACCGCAGTGGCGTTGACCGGCCTCGAGAGGTGGAGTTGTGGACAAGCCCGAGATCGTTGTTTCGGCAACCGACATGGAGCGGCTGGACCAGTTGCTGGAATCCGTGTCCGCGGAGGAGTGGCCCGGCAGAACGGAGCTGGAAGCCGAACTGGATCGTGCGCGGGTGGTGGACTCGCACGAGATGCCGGCGTCGGTCGTAACCATGAACTCCAGCGTGCGCTTCCGGGTGGTGGAATCCGGGGAGGAATTCACCATGACCCTGGTCTACCCGCGTGACATGGATGACAGCGGGCAGACGCTGTCGATCATGGCGCCGGTGGGCAGTGCCCTGCTCGGACTCTCGGAAGGCGAGGAGATCGAGTGGCCGCGTCCGGGCGGGGGCGTGATGCACGTGCGCATCGACAAGGTGCTGTTTCAGCCGGAGCGGGCGGGCGAACACCATCGTTAGATTACCACGGACGCACTGCACCCACGACGCTCACCCCGAAGCGGCGGGCTCCTGACCGGACGCGTCAGGGCCCCCCGTGCCGGGCGTCAGGGTCTCCAGCCGGCCATCCGGATACAGGCCGACCACCCCGGCCCGCCCGACACCGCGCACCCGCACCCCGTCCGGGGTATATGCCTCGTAGTCCTGGTGATGGTGCCCGTGAACGATCAGTACGGCCCCCAGCAGCTCGGCCAGGCCATCAATGGTATCGAAGCCGCTCGCATGCGGCGACGGCGCCTCGTGGGTGATCAGGATATCGGCCCGCAGCCCGCGCAGGCGTTCGATGTCTTCGGGATAGATGGAGGTTCGATGGCGCCGGGGCAGACCCGGCTCGCGATCCCCGGCACCCTGCCAGCGATCGCGTTCGGGGAGCTGCGCCACATGTTCGTTTCGGGTGAAGAAGACCGGCGCCTTGCAGCGCGGGCCCCGCGGGTACCAGACGCGTCCACGGAACACCCCGCCGAGACCCGCTACCGGCCGGCCGGCCACTTCCGCGACACGCGCGTGCAAATTGCCCGCCACATAGGAACTGCCGAACACATGCGCCCAGGCCGCATCGGTATCACTCTCGTGATTGCCGGGGATCCAGTAGATCTCCGGCATCGTGGCGCCCGCCGCCACGGCTTCGCGCAACGGCGCCAGTACGGTATCCAGCGACTGTTCGCGCAGCTCCATGTCCCCCAGCAGAATCACCGCCCGTGGACGATGGCGGGCCACCGCCTCGATCAGGGGATCGAAGAGGCCATGGGGATCGCCATAGAACAGAATATCGGGTGCCACGCCGCTCCCGGGGGTTCGCGAATGCCCTACCCTAACGCATCCCCGCCCCCGGAGGCGCGCCGCCCGCGATCAGCGAAGGTAACGCCCGCGCAGCATGTTGTAGTACAGCGGCTTGATCATGTGCACCTTCAATCGCCACCACATCCAGCTCGGCTGCCCCTGGTCGATGAAGCCGAAGGTCGGGACCTCTTCCAGGGTGTAGTCAAACTCGACCAGCGACGCCTTGCCGACCTCGGTGATCAGCGGGCAGGAGGTGTAGCCGTCGAAACGCTGTTGCGGTTCGCGATCCTGCAGCACCGACACCAGGTTGTCCGGGGTCACCGACCCGTGGGCCCGGACCGTGGAGGCCGTCTTGCCGATCGCCGTGTCCACCACGTCGCCGGCGCCGAACACGTTCGGGTAGCGGGCATGCTGCAGCGTCTGGTCGTCCACGGCCAGCCAGCCGCCTTCCGCCAGACTGCCGTCTTCCACCGCCAGACCGGCCTCGCGCACCCAGTCGTGGGCGCGCATGGGCGGCACCACGTGCAGGTAGTCGTAGTCCACCGTCTCGCGATTGCCGTCGCCATCCACGAAGGTCGCACGGCGCAGCTCGGGCTCCACGCCCTGCAGCACGGATCCGGATTCGATCCCCACTCCGCGCTCGCCATAGATGTCGCGCACCATCCCGTCGAAACGTTCGACACTGAACAGCGCCCCTTCACGGACGTGATAGTGGAAATCCACCCGGTCCCGGTGACCGGCCGTGCGCAGCAGGTCTTCCGCGATCAGGGTCGCCTTGATCGGTGCACCCGCGCACTTGATCGGCGTATTCGGAATGGTGAAGCGTGCCACACCACCCTGCTCGCCCAGGCGCTGCGTCTGTTCGTACGCATGCCGCGCCTGCTCGGGGCCGGCATAGATACTGGTCAGGCCGTTCTGCCCGATATCCGCGCGCTCCAGGCCTTCGATCGCCTCGTAATCCAGATGGATCCCGGTGGCAACGACCAGGAAATCGTAATCCAGACGATCCCCGCCGGCGGTCTCGACCACCTGACTCTCCGGATCCACCGCGGCCACGTAGTCCTTCTTCCAGTCGACGCCGCGCGGGATGTAATGCTCGTTGCGCGCGGTCACGTCGCTGACCGAATAGGTCCCGGCCGCGACCAGGGTCCAGCCGGGCTGGTAGTGATGGGTCTCGCTCGGTTCCACCACGGTGATGCGCGCCCCGTCCAGCAGGTCGCGCAACCGCGCCGCCACGGTCAGCCCGGCGGCGCCGCCGCCCAGCACAACGATCCGCGCGCGGGTCTGCACACCGGCCTGCGCCGCCGCCGGCGCAGACCCAACGGCTGCCGCCGCAGTCAGCCCGCCGGTCAGTTTCAGGAAATCCCGCCGCGAAAGTCCGTCCCGCAATACCAGCGGTGCCTTTGACGAACCTGCCTTATTGCGATCTGTCATGTGTATGCCTCCTCGCGACCCCGTCATCCCGCGGGGCGTCTTTTTTCGGAGCGGTCGCCGGTGGCGCCGCGCTTCAGCCGTTCTGACATACAGATTTCGTGCCAGTGCCACAAAACCCGCAAAAACCGCATTCCGCGCCCCTCGCCCCCCCGACTCCGGAGGCTTTGTCTGCCGTGAGTGTCACTTCAATGTTCTAGACTGTCATGTGCGGCATGTACAACACCCCGGGGACTCCCTGTTCCCCGCGGGGTGCAGCCGCAAACCGCGTCGCAGCGCGAACACGCACCCCAAAGCGAGAACTGGCACGCAACTTGATTGTCATCCGGGCGGAACGCACAGCGCGTCCTCTCTCAATCGTTCACGGAGGCAATGCCATGGAGCTTGACCCCTTACTCCTGTCACGACTGCAGTTCGCATTCGTCGTGTCATTTCACGCACTGTTCCCGGTATTCACCATCGGGCTCGCCTCGTTCATCGCCTTCCTGGAATTCCGGGCCTGGCAGACCGGCGACGCCCTGTACACCCGGATCTCGAAGTTCTGGATCAAGATCTTCGCGGTCGTGTTCGGCATGGGGGTGGTCTCCGGGATCGTGATGTCCTTCCAGTTCGGCACAAACTGGAGCGTGTTCTCCTATGCCACGGCCAATTTCCTCGGGCCGGTGCTGTCCTACGAGGTGATCACCGCATTCTTCCTGGAGGCGGCATTCCTCGGCGTACTGCTGTTCGGGCGTGACCGTGTCCCGCAGGGCGTGCATGTGTTCGCCGCGCTGATGGTGGCGCTGGGTACCTTCATCTCCTCGTTCTGGATCCTGGTGGCCAACAGCTGGATGCAGACCCCGGCCGGCCTCGAACTGGTTGACGGCGTGTTCCAGGTCACCTCGTGGGCCGAGGCGATCTTCAACCCCAGCTTCTGGCCGCGTTTCTTCCACATGGGCCTGGCCTCGCTGCTGACCGCCGGCTTCGTGGTGGCGGGCGTCTCCGCCTACTACCTGCTGCGCAACAAGCACGTCGAGATGAACCGCAAGGCGCTGGGGACCACCATGTGGATCCTGCTGTTCGCCGCCCCGGCGCAGCTGGTGGTGGGTGACATCCACGGCCTCAACACCTTCGAGCACCAGCCGACCAAGGTGGCGGCAATGGAAGGGGTCTGGGAGACCGAACGCGGGGCACCGTTCCTGCTGTTCGCCATCCCGGATTCGGCCAACGAGACCAACCACTTCGAGATCGGCCTGCCCAACATGGCTTCGCTGGTGCTGACCCACGAGCTGGACGGCGAGGTGCCCGGGCTGAACGAAGTGCCCGCGGAGGAACGTCCCCCGGTCGGCATCACCTTCTGGTCGTTCCGCATCATGCTGGCCATCGGCTTCGTGATGATCGCGTTCGCCCTGTGGAGTGCCTGGCTGCGCTTCCGTGGTGACCTGTTCGGCTCGGAGCGTTTCCTCAAGGGCCTCACCTGGATGATCCCGACGCCGTTTGTCGCGGTGCTGGCCGGCTGGTTCGTGACCGAAACGGGCCGCGCGCCCTGGCTGGTGTACGAAATCATGGACCACGCGACCGGCCTCACGCCGTCGCTGACCGGTGGTATGGCGCTGTTCAGTCTGCTGGGTTACATCGCGGTGTATGCCGTGGTCTTCACCGCCGGCGTCTATTACATCGTGCGCATCGTGCGCAAGGGTCCGGAGCCGGACCACCCGGTGCAGGAGCCGCAGCACGCCAAGCGCCCGCTGTCGGCGGCCGATACGCCGTTCAACGACAACCCTGCCGCTGACGCAAGGAGCTGAAACCATGGTCGATATCACACTGGTATGGGTCGTGATCATCGCCGTCGGACTGGTCGGCTACGTCCTGATGGACGGGTTTGACCTGGGCGTGGGGATCCTCTTCCCCTTCGCCCCCGGCGAGCAGTCGCGCGACATCATGATGAACACGGTCGCCCCGGTCTGGGACGGCAACGAGACCTGGCTGATCCTCGGGGGGGCCGGCCTGCTGGCGGCCTTCCCGCTGGTCTACTCGGTGTTCCTGCCGGCGCTGTACATCGGGGTGTTCCTGATGCTGGCCGGGCTGATCTTCCGCGGCGTGGCCTTCGAGTTCCGCTTCAAGGCGAGTTCGGCGAAGTCGCGACGCGGCTGGAACGCCTCCTTCGCGATCGGCTCGATGGTCGCGGCCTTCGCGCAGGGCGCGGTGGTCGGGGCCTACATCCAGGGCTTCCAGATGGACGGGCTGAACTACGCCGGCACCGCGCTGGACTGGCTGACCCCGTTCACGGTGCTCACCGGCCTGGGACTGATGGCCGGCTACGCCCTGCTGGGCGCGACCTGGATGATCCTCAAGACCGAGGGTGAAACCCAGGCGTTCGCCTACCGCGTGACCCCGTGGCTGCTGGGTGCCGTGCTGGTGGTGTTCGCCCTGGTCAGTGCGATCACGCCGTTCATCGATGCCAAGGTCATGGAACGCTGGATGGGCACCTTCGAGATCCTGTGGGTCCTTCCGGCCCTGGCGCTGCTGGCGGCCTGGCAGATCCTGCGCTCGGTGCGCCGGCGCCACGAGGGGCTGCCCTTCGTGTCCACGATCGCCCTGTTCATCTTCACCTTCCTGGGACTGATCGTGAGCAAGTGGCCGTACGTGGTTCCGCCGGACTACACCTTCTGGGACGCCGCATCCTCCCCGGATGCGCAGCTGTTCATCCTGATCGGGGCGCTGTTCATCATCCCGATCATCCTCGGCTACACCGCGTGGACCTACTGGGTCTTCCGCGGCAAGGTCACGGCGGACGCGGGTTACCACTAGCGCCGTCGCCTGACCGTTCAGGGTTTGCGACCGGGTCTTTCTCTCTCTCTCCGGACCCGACTCGCAGGCAACCGCCCGCTGCGGGGCGGACACGAGGCGCCGCGAACCTTCGGGTTCGCGGCGTTTTTTGTTTGCGGAGCACCGGAACACGATGCGGGAACATGACTCCAACCGGGAACACGGGAGATACTGCCACACGCAGGGACCCATTCCCGGACACCGGAGCCGTCAGCATCGTGAACGAAAAGTTGCCCACAGAAGCCGTGCCTCAATGGACACGCGGCCTGGACCGCGACGAGGTGGTCAGCATCCTCGACGTGTTTCAGGAGCCCGCCATCCTGCTGTCGCCGGACTACGACATCCTGGGCGCCAATCAGGCCTATCGGCTTCTGTACGAGGTAGATGCCGGGGGCAACGGGCAACGCTGCTACGAAGCTTCGCACGACTTCCGGCGGCCCTGTGACGAAGCGGGCGAGACCTGCCCTCTGCGTGACACCCTGGCCACCGGCAAGCCCAACCGCACGCTGCACGTCCACCACACGGCTCGCGGCAAGGAACACGTGGACGTCGAGATGTTCCCGATCCACGGTTCCGACGGCAAGCTGCGCTACCTGATCGAGGTCCTGCACCATCTGCCGGTCTCGTCTCCGCAGGCCGGGGAACAGGGGCTGGTCGGACAGTCCGCCGCCTTCAACGAGATGCTGGGGCTGGTCAGCCGGGTCGCGCCCAGCGAGGCATCGGTGCTGCTGCAGGGCGAGTCGGGCACCGGCAAGGAGCTGGTGGCCCGTGCCGTGCACGACCAGAGCCGCCGCGCGGAAGGCCCGTTCGTGCCGGTGGAATGCTCCGGCCTGACCGAGACCCTGTTCGAAAGCGAGCTCTTCGGCCATGAACGCGGCGCCTTCACCGGGGCCACCCATGCCAAGGCCGGGCTGGTGGAGTCCGCCGCCGGTGGCACGCTGTTCCTCGACGAGATCGGCGACGTGCCCCACGGGCTGCAGGTCAAGCTGCTGCGCCTGCTGGAGACCCGGACCTTCCGGCGGGTGGGCAGCACCGAACCGCGGCGCGCCGATTTCCGCCTGGTCTGTGCCTCGCACCGTGATCTCCGCCAGCTGGTCCGCGAAGGGGAGTTTCGCGAGGACCTCTATTACCGGCTGAGCACCTTTCCCATTCGCGTACCGCCGCTGCGCGAACGCAAGGCCGACATCCCGATCCTTTCCCAGGCCCTGTTCGAGCGCCTCCAACTGCCGGCCAGCCCGTATCTCAGTCCGGGGGCACGCGAGGTGCTGGAACGCTATCCCTTCCCCGGCAACATCCGCGAGCTGCGCAATATCCTGGAACGCGCCGCGCTGCTCAGCGACGGCGAAGAGATCCGTGCGGAACACCTGGGCACCGAGGTGACCGAAGGCGTCGACGACCGCGATCTGCCGCCGCCGCGCGCGCTGGCCGACGGCGAGATCCGCCCGCTGGAGGAGGTGGAACGCGAATACCTGCGCTACGCGGCCACCGTGCATCGGGGCGACCGGCGCTCGCTGGCGGCGCGTCTGGGGCTCAGCGAGCGCAGCCTGTACCGGCACCTGCAGCGGCTGGATGACGCCCTCTGAGCCGCACCCGCCGGTGCCGCTCCGCGTGGCGCATCAGCCCGTGACAACCCCGTAACAGCGATCCCCCAGCGGACAGCCGTCGCACAGCGGGCGTGGCCGGCAGCGCTGTTTGCCGTGTTCCACGATCAGTGCATGCAGTTCGTTGAACGCCACGGTATCCGTACCCAGCTCGGCCTCCACCGAAGCCCGCAGCGTCTCGTAGCCGTCCCGCGCATGCGGTCGCCCGAGGCGTTCGAACAGGCGCCGGGTGTAGGCATCCACGACAAACACCGGACGGTGGAAGGCGTACAGCACGATGTCATCGGCCGTTTCCGGACCGATGCCCTTCACCTCCAGCAGGGCCTCGCGCAGTGGCCCGGTCTCCAGCGCAGACAGCGCCTCGATCCCGCCCGTCCGCTCGAGGAACGCCAGCAGGTGCCGCAGGCGCCCGGCCTTGACGTTGTAATACCCCGACGGGCGGATCCGCTCGGCCAGTTCCTCCGGCTCCAGGGCCGCCATCCCCGCCGGCGTCAGCGCATCCGCCTCGCGCAGGGCCGCAAGTGCGCGCTCCACGTTGCTCCAGGCCGTGTTCTGCGTCAGCACCGCCCCGACCATGACCTCGAACGCGGTCTCGGCCGGCCACCAGTGCAGCGGACCGTAATGCGCATGCAGCCGTTCCAGCACCGTGCCACAATCCGGCGCCGCGGTGTCAGCCCCGTCGGTCATGGCTCAGCGCCCCGGCCGGCCGCGTCCGCCGCGCGCTCCCCTGCCCTGGCGCGCGCCGGACTTGCCGGGCTTACCGGATTTGGCGGTCTTCGCCCCGGCACCCGGACGTGACGAACTCCAGCCCTCGCCCTTGTCGCGGCCCCTGGCTGCCCCGCCCTTCTTCTTTTTCGGCCGGGTGCCGCGACGTTTCTGCGGCGGCTGCAGGTTCTCCGGCACATTCAGCCCCGCCTCGCGATACAGCGCGGCCACTTCGCCCACCTCGAGGTCACGCGCAGCGCCCGATTTCAGCCCGCGCCCCAGGACCACCGGCCCGTAGCGCACCCGGATCAGGCGGCTGACCGTCACCCCGACCGCATCCCACAGCCGCCGCACCAGCCGATTGCGGCCCTCGGTCACGATCACGTGATACCACTGGTTGGCGCCATCGCCACCCCCGGCCTCCAGGGCATCAAATCGGGCCGGTCCGTCCTCCAGCTCCACGCCCTCCAGCAGCATGCGCTGCGTCTCCTCCGGCACCTGGCCCAGCACACGCACCGCGTATTCGCGCTCCATGGCGCCGCCCGGATGCATCAGCGCATTGGCCAGTTCGCCGTCGGTGGTGAACAGCAGCAGCCCGGAGGTATTGAGGTCCAGACGGCCCACCGCCACCCAGCGCTGGCCCTTGAGCTTCGGCAGGCTGGCGAACACCGGCCGCCGGCCCTCCGGATCGGAGCGCGAGCAGATCTCGCCGACCGGCTTGTGATAGGCGATCCAGCGGTGCGGATATTCCGGTCGCGTGACCACGCGGCCGCGCACCCGGATCACGTCATCCGGCCCCACGCGATCGCCCAGTCCGGCGGTGCTCTGGTTGATCTGCACCTCGCCGCGTTCGATCCAGCCCTCGATCTCGCGCCGCGATCCCAGACCGCGCGCCGCGAGGACCTTCTGTACCCGTTCCTGCATCGGCTCCTGCCACTGTTTATGATGGGCGCCCACGATACACCAACGGGAACCCGCCATGAGCCCCAATGCGCCCGAAACCGGTGACGCCGTCACCACACCGCTGAATATCGCCGTCCTCACGGTCTCCGACAGCCGTTCGGCGGCCGAGGATCGCTCCGGCGATGCCCTGGTCCAACGCCTGGAAGCCGCCGGCCATCAACTGGCCGAGCGCGACCTGCAGCCGGACGACATCTACGCCCTGCGCGCGGTGGTCTCGCGCTGGATCGCCGATCCGCGGATCGACGCCATCCTCACCACCGGTGGAACGGGTATCACCGGCCGCGACGGCACCCCCGAGGCGGTGTCGGTGCTGCTGGACAAGACCATTGAGGGCTTTGGCGAACTGTTCCGCGCGCTGTCGTACGAAGAGATCGGCACCTCCAGCCTGCAGTCGCGGGCCCTGTCAGGCGTGGCCAACGGCACTTACGTGTTCGTGCTGCCGGGCTCCACCGGGGCCTGCCGGACGGCCTGGGACCAGCTGATCCGCGCCCAGCTCGACGACCGCACCATGCCCTGCAACCTGACCATGCTGATGCCGCGCCTGAAGGAAATCTGAGACGCGCAGGAGGTCAGCCCCCTGACCGATCCCCTGACCGCTCCGGCACGGCATTCAGCCATCCACGTGGACCTGCAGCCAGTACTCCAGCAGTGCCGCGTGCCACAGCTTGGAGCCCTGGATGCGGGTAAAATACTGGTCCGGGGCGTCCAGCAGTTTGTCGATGTAGGCCGGCTGATACAGCCCGCGCTCGCGCGCCGCACGCGAATTGAGGATGTCGCGCATGAACTCGAGGAACTCGCCGCGCACGTATTTCAGCGCCGGCACCGGGAAGTAGCCCTTGGGCCGGTCCAGCACCGCGTCCGGCAGACGGCCGCGGGCGATGCGCCGCAGCACGTCCTTGCCGCCGTCGCCCAGCTTCAGATGCGGCGGCATCGCCGCGGCGGTCTCCACCAGTTCGTGGTCCAGAAACGGGACCCGCGCCTCCAGGCCGAAGGCCATGGTCATGTTGTCCACCCGCTTGACCGGGTCGTCGACGATCAGCGTGGTCACGTCCAGCGCCAGCACCGCATCAATGAACGAGTCCGCGCGGTCGGACTCCAGACGATGGAACTGTTCGCGCAGCCACTCCCCGGTCACGTCATTCGGCGGCGGATGGCGCAGCATCTCGGCCATCTCGGGGTGGTCGCGATCGAAATAGTGCCGGCGGAAGCGTTCCACCCAGTCGCCGTGACGATCCTCCGCCATCTGCGGGTACCAGAAATAGCCGCCGAAGACCTCGTCCGCCCCCTGGCCCGACTGCACCACCTTCACGTGCTGCGAGACCTGTTCGGAGAGCAGGTAGAATGCGACCGCGTCCTGCCCGAACATCGGTTCGGCCATGGCCTCCACGGCCTCCGGCAGCCGTGCGAGCACCTGGTCGTTGGGGATCAGCGTGGCCTGGTGATCGGTGGCGTAACGCTCCGCCACCGGATCGGAATACTCGAACTCGGAGCCCTTTTCTTCGGGCTGATCCTCGAACCCCACGGTAAAGGTGCGCAGATCCTGCGCACCTTCTTCCATGGCCAGCGCCACCAGCAGGCTGGAATCCAGGCCGCCCGACAGCAGCACCCCCACCGGTACATCCGCCACTTCCAGGCGCCGGCGCACCGCGCGGCGCAGGCCCGCCTCGATGCGTTCCTGCCATTCGGCGTCACTCACCGCCTCCGCAGGACGTCGGGCGTTCAGTTGCCAGTAGCACTGCTGGCGCTCCTGGCCGTGCGCATCGATGGTGATGTAATGACCGGGTTCCAGCTTGCGCACGCCCCGCAACACGGTGCGCGGCGCCGGCACCACCGCATGCAGCGAGAACAGCATGTGCAGGCCCTCGGGATCCAGCTCGGTATCCACACCGCCGCCGGCCAGCAGGGCCGCGGTATTGGAGGCAAACCGGACCCCGTCGCCGGTGCGCGCGAGATACAGGGGCTTGATGCCCATGCGATCGCGCGCCAGCAGCAGGCGCTGGTGTTCCCCGTCGAACAGTGCGAAGGCAAACATGCCGTGCAGCCGCGCCACCACGCCCTCGCCCCATTCGGCATACCCGCGCAGGATCACCTCCGTATCACCGCTGGAGAAGAACCGGTGACCGCGCCCCTCCAGTTCGCTGCGCAGCGAGCGGAAGTTATAGATCGCCCCGTTGAACACCAGCGACAACCCGGTTTCGGGGTCGAACATCGGCTGGTGCGCCCGCTGCGACAGGTCCAGGATGGACAGCCGCCGGTGTCCCAGCGCCACCCGGCCCGAGGCCCACAAGCCATCGGCATCCGGGCCGCGGCGTTCCAGACAGGGCAGCATGCGCGCGACCGCATCCGCGTTCGCGCGTCGCTCGCCCCAGACGAATTCTCCGGCGATTCCGCACATGGGTTATGGATCCATCCCGGTCGAAGTTGGCAAAGATTGAAAGGCCGTGCGCAGCGCGTCGGCCAGCGTCCGCCCGGCCACCCCGGCCGCGTCACCGTCGGCCAGCGTGAGATAGAACGGCACCCGCATACGCCCGCCGGCCTCCAGCACCAGTTCCGCCAGGCGGCCGGAAGCCAGATCATCCGCCACACGGTCCAGCGGCACCCAGGCGAACCCGACTCCGGAACGCAGCACTTCCAGCACCGTGGACACATGCCCCACGGTCCAGCGCTGATCGGCATCCAGCCAGCCGCCCTCGCCGCTGCCCTGTTCCCCGGAATCGCGCAGCACGACCTGGCGATGAGGCCGCAGGTCACGCCGGGTGAGCACCGCACCCGACCTCGCCAGCGGGTGCCCCGGATGGGCGACACACACCATGGTCTGTTCCCCGATTTCCTGCGCCAGGAAATCCGAGGGCACCTGGGGCGCCAGCAGCATGTCCACTCGCCCCTGCTCCAGACGCTGGGGACCGTCCTCCAGCACCACCTCGTGCAGCTGGATGCGGGTCGCCGGCTGTTCGCGCGAAAACGCCTCCAGGGCATGGATGACCCGCGCGGCGGGGATGATCTGCTCCACCGCCAGGTGCAGTTCCGATTCCACGCCGGTGGCCAGCGCGCCGGCCAGGGCCTCGATGTCCGCGGCCTCCTCGAGCAGGTGTTCCGCGCGCCGCAGCAGCGCATGGCCCGCCGGCGTCAGTTCCGCCTTGCGGCCCTGCAGCTGGAAAACCTCGACCCCCAGCTGTTCCTCCAGCTTCTGCACCGCGTGGTTCACGCTGGAGGCGCTCTTGTGCACCCGCTCGGCGGCGCGGGCGAAACCACCCGCATCCACCACCGCCTTGAGCATGCGCCACTGCTCGAGGGTTACCCGGGACATCCGCAGTCCGGGCTGTGCGTGCGCGCATGCCATTCCGCACGCATGCGCTCCACCGCCCGCGTCCCCAGCAGGACCACGTGCACGGTCGACGGATAGATGGTGCCGCCCGCCCGCCATTGCTCGGCAAGCTCGGGCTCCTCGCCCCGTCGGATCAGGAAGAAGTCACGCCCCTCTTCCAGTTCACCCTCGCGGGCCCGAAACATGCGGAACGCCGTGCCCTTGGGCTGGCCGTTCCATTCGTCGACCTGACGCAGCGTCAGCACCGGAACATCGCGGTAGACCACCGGCTCGGGCTCCGCCCCCCCGGCATCCTCGCAACCATGAAAACGACCCGGAGCGCGCGGGTCCCAAGCGTCGGAAGCAATCATGGTGGCATTATGGCACGCACAGACGATGCGTCGACCACCCGCCGACCCCGAGGAATCGCATGGAACTGCTGCAGGATTTCGGATTGTTCTTCGCCAAGGTCGTCACCGCCGTCATGGCGGTGCTGATCCTGATGAGCGCCTTTATCGGGCTGATTGCCCGCAGCCGCGAGCGCCGCCCCGACCAGCTCAACGTCAAACGCCTGAACGACCGCTACGCCCGCATGGAAAAAACCGTGCGCCGCGCAGTGGAAGGGCCGCGCACCCGACTGCAGCGCCTGCGTGACCGCCTGCGCCGGCGCCGCCAGCCCGGACACCCCTTTGATGGCAACGGCCAGGGCAACGGGACCCCCGATGGATCGACGCAATCCGCCGGGGTAAGCGACGCCGACACCGCCGAATCGCCGGCCGACCCGTCCGGTTCTTCCGCGCCCGGGGGAAACCCGGTCAGCGAATCACCAACCGTGGTCGAACTCGAACAGGAAGAGGCCCCAGCGCCGCGGGTGTTCGTGCTGCGCTTTCAGGGCGACATTCGGGCGTCGGCGGTGGACAACCTTCGCGAAGAAATCACCGCCGTGCTCACCCAGGCCGAGCCCGGCCGCGATCAGGCCGTCGTGTGCCTCGAGAGCCCCGGGGGAATGGTCCCCTCCTACGGCCTCGCGGCCTCCCAGCTCGTCCGCCTGCGCGAGGCCGGGCTGGATCTCACCGTGGTGGTCGACCGCGTAGCCGCCAGTGGCGGCTACATGATGGCCGCGGTCGGTCATCGCATCGTCGCCGCCCCGTTCGCCATCCTCGGCTCCATCGGGGTGGTGGCGCAGATACCCAATCTGCATCGCTGGCTCGACCGCCACGACATCGACTTCGAACTGCTGACCGCCGGGGACTACAAGCGCACCCTGACCGTATTCGGCGAAAACACCGACGCCGCCCGGCGCAAGTTCCAGGATCACCTCGACGAAACCCACGAACTGTTCAAGCAGTTCCTGCAGCGATACCGCCCGCAGCTGGAACTGGACCGGGTCGCCACCGGCGAACACTGGTACGGGGAGCAGGCCCGCGCCCTGGGGCTGGCCGACGAGATCGGCACCAGCGACGACCTGTTGATGAAACTGGCGCGCGAGGCCGAGGTCTTCGAGGTCTCCTATACCCGCGCGCAACCGCTTGGTCGACGGGTCGGCATGGCCGCCGAACAACTGCTGGAACGCGTGCTGCACGCCCGCAGCCCCGAAGAACACGCCCGCGGGCCGGGCGAGCCGCCACGCTGACGGAATGGATCCGGCCCGTCCATGCGTCTTGTTGGTATCGCCAGCCCACATTGCAAGGGAGAACGTGATGTCCGCACATGCAAGCCGTATCGGTCCCCTCGCCAGCCTGGTCGCCGGGGCACTCTTGCTGGGCGCCCCGCTGACCGCCCCGGCACAGGACGACATGCCCTGGGGCTCCGCCGAGGTCAACCAGAAGGAGTACGAACCGGCCCGCGTGGTGTATGACGTGGCCGTGGATACCGCGGACGAGATGGATTTCGTCCTCGACCGCGTCAGCATGCTCAACAACGTGTACGAGGCCGATCCGTTCGACTCGCATATCGTGCTGGTGCTGCACGGCCGCGAAGTGCCCTTCTTCACCCGCGATCAGTTCGATGAACATCGTGACCTGATGCGCCGCGCCGAGTCCCTGACCCGTGCCGGCAACATCGACATCCGCATGTGCGAGGCCTCCGCCGCCCTGCGCGGCATCGAGCCCGAGGACGTGCACGGGTTCGTGGAGATCGTCCCCATGGCGGACTCCGAAATCATCCATCTGCAGCAGGAAGGCTATTCCTACATGCAGTAAACCGATCCCGGCCGACGCCGAACCCGTTCGGCGCGCACAAAAAAGGCCGCCGGGGACTCCCCCGGCGGCCTTTTTACTGTCCTGTTTGGTCGGGACGGCAGGATTTGAACCTGCGACCCTCTGCACCCCATGAATACGCGCAAACGCATCGGAAGTCTCTGAATTTCCTCTGTAAACAGGGCGTCAGGCGGGCTGCGTGTGGCGGCGTTTCGGTGCATTTGAAATCAAATAGATGCGTGACGGTTTTGCAATCGCCGCGGCCGGTGTTGGCAGGTCGACTGGCAGGATGCTCTCGCGCCGGGTAGCCTGAAACCCTCATTCTATTCAGGGCATGGACATGGCGGAAAAGCAGGAGGCGACGCCGGCGCAGACGGCGGTGGCGGCGGTGGTCGTGGTGATCGGTGCGGGCGTTCTGATGGCCTGGTGCTCAGGCGGTGGCGAGGATCGTCAGGCGCACCGGGGCGATGCGCGGGTGCTCTGCATGGATCACGTCCGTGATCAGCTGCGGGATCCGGGTTCGGCGGAATTCTCCGGCTGGGGGGACTCGGAGACGGCCGTGGATGAAGACAATGGGACGTTCGAGGTGCGGGGCTGGGTTGATGCAGACAACGCCCTGGGCGGGACCGAGCGGCACTACTACACCTGCGTGGCGGATCACCAAGACGATGGGGAATACACCCTGGAGATCACGCGTTTCGATTGATCAGGTGGAAACCACTGCCGCCTTGCATCTCATCCTTTCACCGGCCTCGAGAATTGCATCTCGGGGCCGTCCACAGATCGGTGCAGTAAACCCCACCCTCGGAGCATTGGATGAATTCTATCTCACCTGAGGATACATACGCCTCTCTTATTTTCTCTCTCCCTGAATCCGAGCGAGCACTCGATATACTGGAGATAAAAAATTTTCGTGAAATGCCCAAGAGGTTATATCGATTTCGTTCCGAATCGTGTCCCCGACAAAATCCATCCACACCTTATGCTGTGGACGAAATAAGACGAGGGTATGTTTATGCTAGCCCGGCGAACCAACAAAACGATGTTTTTGATTCCTGCTTAAGAGTTAACGCTGACGACCTCGCAGAAAAGGCGATGGGATCACCGAACGATTGGATTGAGTACCTCAGGGGGCAAGGGAAAACAATTAGCAAGCAGCAAGAACGTGACGTCTTGCAATTTAATTCGGTCTATGAGGCTGCGGCATATTTTATTGAAAACGAAGGGTGGTCAAAAGAGAAGTCCAAGGAGGCTGCATTAGCCTTGAAGAAGGCAATTAAAGACGTAAGCTTCAAGCCATTGAGCCAACAATTCTCGAAACTAATTCAAGATTCGAATCCATTGTGCTCGTTTACCGACACTCCGCTCGCTGAACAAATGTGGGGATATTACAATGATAAGCCGTTCCAGGGTGCCTGCATTGAGTATAACCCGAGGAGCCAAATTGCGCCGCGAGCTTTTCAAAGGCTTACCTTGCCGGTTCAGTATCTCGAAGGCGGCATGGACGCAACAAACCACATGCTGGAATCTTTAAAACCTGATGGAAACATTCAACGGTTATCTCTGGTGGCCGCCCTAGTAAAGGATAAGAAGTGGGAGCATGAGCGTGAATGGCGTTACTGCGTGCCTTTCGGCATTGGCCCAAGAGAGTGCGGCGCCCCCGAAATAACAAAAGTTATACTTGGATACCAAGCCGGTGAAACTTTTTCAGAACAGATAAAAGAAGTATGCCAATCCAATGGAATTCCAGTCGAAGTCGCCACCCCAGACCATGGATCTAGGAAGGTTGTGCTTAGACCTATTGATGAGTAACTCATAGCTGCTCGACATTATAAAAGCGTAACCGACTATTAAACGGTGATGCTGTCCTGCGGCAGGTCGGGGGCTTCGTCTTCGATGCGGCCGGCGCGGACGTAGACGCTGGTGCCGGCGGGCTGGTCGCCGCGGACGCGCTGTTCGCCGCCGCCGACCAGTTCGACGGTCACTACGACAGCTTCCACAGCGTGTCCCCGTCGTAGTAGAACCATCCGGCAGTTTCCGGCGAAACGTCGAAACTGTCATCACCGGCGACGACAGTAATGGAGTAGGTATCGCTGGGGTTGAGGATCACGAACGGGCGCCGCACATCGGGGACGCCGAATGTCGCGTCCTCCGTCAGTTCCTCGTCAGGCTTCCATGCGAAGTGCATACGGAACGAATCCTCGTCGGGGCCGCCTTCGCCGACGTCCCATTCACCGAGACCCGTCAGCGCGCGATCCAGCGCATCGAACGCTTCGTTCGCGGTCACTTCCTTCTGGTCCTGGTTCGCGGCGATGTGGCTGATGTTCAAGTTCGGGCTGCTCATTGCGGGGCCTCCGCGACGATGTTGTTGGATTCTGCTTCGGCTTCGCCTTGGCCGTAGGGGTTCTTTGCGATCACACGGACTGAGACCTCATGGCCGGCGTCTGCCGAAGTCAAGGTATACTCCGCGTCGGTCGCGCCCTCGATCGTCTCGCCGTCGCGCAGCCACTGATAACCGAACTCCTGCGGGTCGCGCGTCCATTCTCCGTGGTCCGTCACGGTCAGCACATCGCCGACGTCATAAACGTCCCGCGAAAGCAATGCGTAGCCGACCGCGCGATGGGATCCGACCACGCCGGGCGGCGAAAGCAGGGCATAGCCGACGGCCCTTTTCGATGCCATGACCTCTGGAAAAGCCAGCAAGGCATAGCCGACGGCCCTGTGACTCTGGATCTCAGACATCGCGCGTCACCAGCCCCAGCTCTGCGTTGTCGATCTCGTCGTTGGTCCAAGCCTGCCCGGTTTCCGGGTTTGTCTCCCATACGAACTGATGGTTGTCCCAGGTCGATTCAGGGGCCGCCTGCCCGGTCTCGTAGTTCTCGCCGTCTACACGGACCACGCCGGCCACCTCATCCGGTCCGCCTTCGCGCTGGATCGAGGCTTTCAGGATCAAGGCCTGCACATCAAGGTCCTCGAAGTCGGCCTCCGCGATTCGTTTCAGGGTAAACGTGGACACTTCGCCCGCGGTGTCGCTTGAGATTATATCGCTTTCGGGGGTGTCGCATGCGTTAATATCTTCGACGGAGCCGTCCCAGTCCTGCTTTTCCCCGTTGCCGTCGAGCTCTACGGTACGCAGGCGGTGGCCCCGCAAGCTGAAGTCAGCGGCAATAACCTCAGACACATACACTTGATTGAAGGAAAGCCCCGACGTCGTAACAAAGATCCGAACCTCGTCAATATCCCCATAGTCGCTAGTGTCCAGCTCTTCGCTGGCTACAAGGCCTTCGTTGAGATACCACTCGATGCCACCGTCTTTGACATGGACCATCGGGAAATTGGCCCCCGCCTCATTGAACGCGACCCCCTCCACTTCCTCCACAAACACCCAGTTTTCGCCGTCGTGGTATGCGGCCTTGAACTTCTCGTCGTCCCCAATGATCCCAGCAACCGGAGAACCGTCAGCCCGCAGCTCTATGAGGGCATATCCGTCGGCGATGTCGCCCTCAGCATGATCCATGACAACCCGGGCTCGCGCGCAAACCTCAGCGGATGCGCTGAACTTCGCCGACACAAACTCGTCGCTCCCGCCTCGAATCTCCACCGCACACCGAGAAAGGTCCCCGGACTCCACCGATCCGGTGTCTGTGCCAGAAAAGTCGAGCTCGTCGAAATCGCCGGGTTCAGACCCTACAAACAGAATCGTCATTGCACTTTCTCCATTACCGGGAGCTCAATGTTGGTCGGCGGGCTCCCATCGGCCAACAGTGTTGCTTTTGCGGCCCGGCCGCGGCCGACGGTTTCGCTGATCTGGTACACGCGGACATCGACCGAATCCGGCACCGACTCGAAGTCCTCGATGGCATGCGACCTCGGATAGAGCGCGCTGGGTTCGTCGGACTCCAACGTGCGCAGCACTTCGCCGTCCCCGTCGAGGATGTCGACCTCATACCGCTCCGACCGCTCCGCCAGCGGGACAGTGCCTGTGCCGTCGCGCCAGGCGCCGCCTGTGCGGGTGCGCCGGACCCACGTTATGTTGATGCCGTCCATCGTCCAATCGCCGGCGATATGGACCGGGGCGTAGGGCTTCTTGTCCGCCCCGGTAATCGTCCGGGCGCGGGTGTCCACGTCCTCGAGCGACTGACCTCTCCCCACTCCTCGATAACGGATCTGGCGGCCCACCATGTCGACAGGCTCGTGCCACATCGTCCCGGCATCGGGCATCAGCACGACCTTCGCGCCTGCGCGATGCTTGAGGTTGTGCTCAGTTCCGCGGCGACCTCGCAGCAGGTGGCTCAGCCGCACGATGCCCGCCCCAATCTCCTCCGCATCGCGGTACTGGATGACCTCGCAATCCCCGTCCGCGTCGACGATCAGGGCGGCGTTCCTGCCATCGAGGACCTGTCGTTCCGTGCGAGACTGGACCTGACCGTCCGGGTCGTAGGCTCTCACCTCGATAACGGTCTCGCGATCCCACACCCACGGACTCGGCGGAGCCCCGATACCCGACCGCAGCGACCCCATCACCGCCGGGCTCGACGTATGGGCGGCCCGGTCCCAGTCGACCCCGTCCCGCGCTCGCATCAGCGCCAGCGACCGCCACTTTCCGTCCGATGCCGGACTGGCAAACAGGTAGCGGGTGGTCAGGGCCTCTCCCGCCTCATCCTCGTCCCGCAGAAGCGGGGCCTCCGGGATCGCGTAACGACCGGGGACATCCGCCTCGACCCGACCAACGCGTGCGCCCCCGAGATCAGCCGTCACCTCCGAGCTGTAGGCCTCCGGCACATGACGGGACGCGGTGCAGCGGATCTCCCAGTTCGCACCGACCTCCGCCTCCGTGATGCGTGCCAGAGCGTATTCGCCGCCCGGCATCGGCAGGCGCACGAGATCGGTCGGATCGTAGGCGAGGAATCGCGCTGGGAGTCGGAACTCGAAGCCCTCGCGCTCCGTCCATGCCGCTGTCAGCGCACGGTCCGCCGCTTGCCGCCCCTGATCGGGATGCAGCGCAAGCGGCAGGTTGTGCGTCACGCTGGACCGGGCCTCCATCGACGGGTTCGGCTGCGCTACACGGCGCACTTGCTGTGCCGCCTCTTGGTAGTCGGACTCCTGGTCCTGGAACTTCATCGTTACCGAAGCGGGTAGATCCACCTCCTGAACGCGCTCGATTTTCACGGCATCGCCGGAGTCGGACAGCGGCACCAGGTCTTTGTCGGTCAGCACCGTGGCCTCGTCGCCGCCGCGGGCGCGCGGGCGGAATACCAGCGTGCCGTCGGACTCCACCGCGTCGAAGTTGAACGCTTCCATCACGGGCTCGATGCCGTTCCGCAAAGGCGTCTGCCGCGTGATCGCGTAGCCTCGCACCTCCGGATCATGGATCTCGGACACGTCGACATCGGTGATCCCCGCGCGCTCGCACAGACCCTCCACGATCTCCGCCGGGGTCGTGCCTTTGCCAGAAGCTCGATCCAGCAGGAAACGGCTGGCGAAGCCGTAGTCTGGCCCCCCCCATCCCGCAATGCTGTCGCTGGCGGGGTCATAGGACATGGCGTGGTACGAGTACACAGCGCCCCCCGACGGCCAGCAGTCCGTCTTCGTGACGACCCTACCGGAGCGCAAGTCGATCTTGACCACCCAGTCGCCGTGCTTCCACGCCATAAATCGCCCTTCGGTTCGGGTGGTAGCTACGGCGTGGTTCACATCGTAACGACGCAGCCCTCCGGAGCTGCTGAAGAGACGTTCGGACACCCACAGGACGCCGCTGTCGCCGCCGAACTTCACCGCATACAACCCCTCGGGGTTTTTCTCCGGGTCACCGAACTCCAGACCGACCAGGAACACAATGGCGTCATCAATCGGGTCGTACACCCCGCGGTTCGGCTCCCGAGTGAACTTGACCGCCCCCACGTCATCCGGGGACAGCGCCCACTTTCCAGTGAACTCCAGGCGGTAGGATATTCCGAGGGGCCCCATCTCCATGTGAGCCGTCATGCGCTCGATCGGGAGGCGGGTCTCATGCGTGTTGTTTGCCCCGCCCGAACGCAGGATCCAGGCGTCTCCGCTTTGATCGCGCTTGCCCTGGATGATCTGCCGGCACTGCGTCGCCTCGGTTTCTCCCGAGTCGAAGCGGCCAATCCACTGCATGGAGTCGGCGTCGATCGCACCAATGACCGGGGTGTCCCACCGGCCGGACCCAAGCAATATCGTGCTCCACCCCTGATCTTCGGCCGAAAATGCCTGAATGAACCCGAACGCCGTGGAAATAGTGAATCCGCCGGAGTTTATAGAAAGGCTAATCGCCCTGGATCCGAACCGATCGACGGCAGTCAACGAATCCGGGTCGATTTTCATCAGCGGGTTGGTGT
Organism: Thioalkalivibrio sp. ALR17-21; assembly: GCF_000420185.1. Lineage (NCBI taxonomy): Bacteria > Pseudomonadati > Pseudomonadota > Gammaproteobacteria > Chromatiales > Ectothiorhodospiraceae > Thioalkalivibrio > Thioalkalivibrio sp. ALR17-21. The sequence goes on from NZ_ATUL01000006.1 coordinate 117,173, forward strand.
TGCCGGCCCCGAACAGCGAGTACAGGTAGCCATCTGGCCCAAAGATCGGGTGGTTAGGCGATGTGTCCTCGTCAATACCTGACCCATCCAGTACGGCGGGATCGCTGAGGATTTCCTCGTTTGTCGCCTGGAACTCCTCTTTCAGTGTGCGCAAGTTGAACCTACGCAGCCCGTCCCTGGACCGAAGAATGAGCATGTTATTGCGCCAGTCCACGTTCGCCTGGCTGTGCGTCGAGGATGTGAACTCCGCGTCCGGCAGGGACTCCCCCTTGAGGGCCGGGCATGCGGAGTCTGACTTGAACACCACCTCGCATGTAATCATCGGAACGCGGCGCCCGAAGCTGTTGAGGGGCAGGTCCTCGAATACGATGTACCCGAGGCCGCGGAACGCGGGGACGTTGCCCTCGCCCTCGTGCGCCTCGATCAACGGGTCCGGCATCTGCTCTTCATCGCCCGGGTAGACCCGAAACTGCAGTCGGCCGTCGAAGGACTGGTCAACAGAACCCCCGGTGCGATCATGGATCAGCTTGCCGTCGGCCCAGATGCGGGTGACGCCTTCGATGGGTCCGGCCGCGAGCCCGATGGCGAACGAGGCGTAGTAGCTGTACTCCGTCACCTCGACCTCGTCGCCGCCGCCCTTTCCGCCCTGGGTGGTCGTGTCCGACTCCTCGCGCAGCTCGGTGGCCCAGATGCGGTTCCCCGCGGTGCGGAATGACCCGAAGCCCACAGGTATGGGCTCCCCGTAGGCCGCGGTCGACACGGACAGGTCTTCGAGCCTCGGCCCCTCCTGCTCGTGCGTGTCGGTGAAAAGGTAGCTGCCAGCCGCCGACCCCAACGCCCAGCCGACTTTCGCCCCTGTGGGGCCGCCAACAAACCACCCGACCGCCGCGCCGACACCGCCCAGAACGAGGTCAGCCATGCTTCACCTCCAGGCGAAACACGCCGACCACGCGCTCGGCCCAAGGGGAGACCAGCGGTTCCTCGATCACCTTCCGGCGGTGGGCATGGGCGTGGATGATGTGAGGCGCGCCGCGCTTCTCGGACTGTATGCCGACGTGCAGGGTCTGCGCACGCTCAGCGATCACGAGGACATCCCCCGGAGACGCGTCTTGGAGGTGGACCCGGGGCAGCAGCCGGTCTAGCTCGCGCATCAGGCGCGTGCCCTCCGGCCGACGGCCGTAGTCCGTGCGGTCGTGGTGCGGCAATCCGAGGGCATCGGCCACCATCACGACCAGACCGAGGCAGTCCACGCCGGCCGGGCCGCGCCCCTGGTGCCGCCAGCGGGTTCCGAGCCACTTCCGCGCTTCTGCAACCGGTTCAGCCATCGGGGTACTCCATCAGGGAGTCGTTGCCCGGGATGAACGGCTCGCCGCGGAAGTTCAGCACGTTGTCGAACCGATCGCGGCAGGTCTCCAGACGCTTGTCGCAGCCGGCGTAGATCTCGAACTCGTCCCCGGCTGCCGGCGTGTACGATGGCGGGAACGCCAGGGTAATGGTGTCCTTCTCGAGATCCACGGCCGTGACTTCGATCACCTTGCCCTCGTTCTGGCCGCTCGTCCATGTCAGCACGCCGTGCTCGAAGATGCTGGCGTCCACCCCGTCGGTATCGCTGATCGAGGCCTCCAGCGTCAGATCGGTCCCGGGGCCGAGGATCACGCCGGTGTGCGTCCACTCGGACAGGTCCACCTTGCAGCGGTTGTCTCCGAGGTCGGCGCGGCAGTTCGGGGTGTAGCTCTCGATGATGTTCTGCGCGAGGGCTTGCGTCATGCCCCGCAGGCTGGTGTGCCAGTGCCCCTCCCGGGACAGGGTCACGTCGCCGATCCAACCCCGCCGGAGGTTGATGCGTCCGGCATCCGGATCCTGCCAGTCGACAGCGAACACGCGCAGCTCGGCGTGATCGTAGAGCCCGGCGCGGATATCCTCGGCGGTGATCGTGTCCGTGCTCAGCACGCCGTCGAGGTCGGCGTTGTCCACGGACAGGGCGCCGGTGGTCGCCAGGGCGCTCCGCGTGTACCCAGTGCGGGCGGCGTAGGTCTCGCCATCGACGGTCAGGTCGTGGTCGTGGTCCGTTGCCCGGATCACGAATCCGTCCCGGCGTTCGAGCCGCCAGCAGGTTGCCAGGGTCGTGACCTCCTGCTCCAGCAGGTCGGCCAGTCCGCCGATGTCCTTCATTCGCGCACCCCCAGCAGCCGGATAGACGGAATCGTCTGCAGATGCTGGAGATCCACCATCGCCTCCATCGCATCCTCGGCGAACCGCACCGGCACGTCGAACTCGAACGTCGCCGTCAGCTCCTTTTCCTCCGGCGGCTCACCTTCCTCTGGCTCCGGCGGCACCGAGTCCCCGCTGATCGTGACCTCGCCGGTGCTATGGTCGACGGACACGTCCCCATCAGGGAGCGCCTGCCCGTCGGCGTACACCGTCACAGTGCCCTCCACGGGCCGGGTGATCCTGCGGGTGTACGCGGGGTCGCCGTAACGCTTCACGAGCTGGAACTCGGTGCTGTCGTAGCGCAGCGTTCCCAGATGCTGATCCTTGGCCTGGAAGTCCCCCCAGTCCTTGAACCTGAACCCATACGCGCGGCCCATGCGCGCGCGGAAGAACGCCAGCACCGACTGGATGTCCTCGGCGTCCTGTAGCCCGTATGAGATGTCGTACTCGGGGCGCTCCTGCGACCACTCGACGTTGCGCTGTTCGTGCCCGCTGGCCATGGTCACGACGTTGGTCAAGAATTTCGGCCCACCCACAGCACCGCGCTCAATTCGCTCGGGTAGCCGGATGTCGTGGAAACTGGTCATAGGTTCTTCCTCGAAGCCCTGGCCATCGCAGCCTGCGTGCGCGCCATGACCTGCGACTCGCTGCGCCGGAAGCTGTCGGCGTCCTGTGCCTGGATGTTCATGTTCACGGTAATACCGCCACCCTGCCCGCCACGGCGTTCGCGGGTGTGATCGGTAACGGTCTCATTCGGGTGCAAAATCGCTGGGAATCCGCCTTTCCCGTCCACACCGCCAGACCGCGGCCCGGGGCCGGTGTACCCGCCGCCGTCGAACGATTCCATCGCACCGCCAATAGCCCCGATGAATCCGCCCTGCTCGGACATCGCCCCGCCAATCGTCTCCAGAAGCTGACTGGCGAGCAGGTCGGCCACCATCCGATCAATCGTGGCCTTGAAGTTGCCGACAAGGTCGTCCATCTCGCCCTGCATCGCGTCAAAGAAGAAGTCCGACATGGACCGCTGCATGTTGCGCGCAGCCTCCGTCCAGAACTCCTCTGCCGCGCTGGAAGCTTCCTCGTTGCGGTCCGCGAAGTCATCCATGCTTTCCTGCGCGTCCAGGGTGGCGCGGGCGTAGGTGTCCCAGCTGATGACCCCGGCGTCCAGCATGTGGTCCAGACGCGCCATCTCCTGGTTGAGCTCTTCCAGGGGCGTGCGGGTCTCCTCGTATACCCGGGAACCCTCCTGTTCGAGCTCGCGGTAGGCCTCCGTCTGTTCGCGGATCAGTGCGACCTGCCGCTCCATCTCCCGACTGAGCCATCCGGGTCCGCTCTCGCCGGAGGGGGCGGATCCGGCGTCATCGCTCTCCGGTTCGGGGATCGGCTGAGGCTCCGGAGCGGAACGTCCGGTGGGGATATCCAGCGGCTCGATACGCGGGCCCTGGTCGCGCGTGCCCCTCTGTTCCTGCCGCTCGTAATGGCGCTGGATGGCGCGGTCGATTTCCTCGAGCTCCTGCTCGAGCTCGTCGCGCGAGTAGTACTGCACCAGACCGTCGCGCCCGAAGAACCGCAGACGCTGCCCCATCCCCGCGATGCCCTCGAGGTTGAGCATCGTCTCGATGCGGTCGCTCTCCTGTTCGAGACGGGCGATGTCATCTTCCGCGATGCCCCCGGTCCGGGCGGCGGCGCCCTCTGCAGCCCACTTCGTGAGATCCGAAGTGACGGACAGGAAGTCGAGAACTTTTTCCGCCGCGGTGGCCAGCGCATCCGCCAGCTGCATGTACGAGTCGGCGTTGTCGAGGATCTGCTGGTTGAACCGGCTGCTGATGATGTCCCGCATCTGCGAGAGCTGATCGTTCGCCGCGCGGGCATTGGCCACGGTCTCGTTGTCCAGAACCCGGCCCTGTTCGCGCAGGGCGTCGATCTGTTCGTCCAGCGCGTCGGAACCCTGCCCCAGCACCGCGGCCAGCCGGGGGCCGGCGTCCTCGCCAAACATCTGCGAGGCGCGCGCGGCGCGCTCGGACCCGCTCTCGATGTCGGCCAGGGTGCGCAGGGATTCGCGCAGCACGTCGTCCGTGCTGCGCATCTGCCCATCGACGTCGCGGATCGCGATCTCCAGGTCCTCGAACGTGCCGGCGGCGGCGCCCGTGCCCTGGTCGGCCAGACCAAGGCGCCGGTTAAAGCGGCGCAGCGCACCGCTGGTGACGCCCTCGGCAATCCCGCCAAGATCCTCGAACGCCTTGGTCAGCTCCTGATAGGTCTCCGCGGTCACGCCGCCTACGTCGGCGGCCTCGCTGATGGCGGCGGTCTGTTCGATGACGTTGGATGCGGTGCGGCGCAGAAGGCTCACGCCGCCGATGCCTGCGAGCGGGCCCAGGATACGGCGCACGCCACCCATGCTCTGAGCCCACACGTCCCACTCGCGGCGCGACCGGCGAATGGTCCGGTCCTTGCGCTCGATCTGGCGACCCAGACGCCGCAGCTCGCGGTCCGTCATGTGCATGGCGTTGACGGCGCCCTGCGAGTCCCCCGTCAGGCGGACGCCGAAGCGAACCTCACGCGCCATGGGCTACACTCCCCGCATTATCCCGTTCGAATCGTGAGGCATCGACATGACCAAACCCGCCGGCGTATTCCTCCAGATCATTGGCGTGCTGATGATCCTGTACGGATTCACGGAGGCCGCAGAGGGCGGCAGCCAGTGGCCGATATGGGCCGGTCTCGGGCTCCTGGTGTGGGGCGGCATCGGCATCCGCAAGCGGATTGACCAGGAGACCGGTGTCACGAAGACTGACGACGATCGGAAATGATCCGGAGCGTGGCTGTTTCCAGGTGCTGAACGCGCTCGAAACAGTCATCCGGGTCATCCGGGCCGTACCGCCGCAGGGCCACATCGACGCCGGCATAGTCGAGGCCGGTGGCGCCGGCCATGCCCACTCTCCACTGGGTCTGGCAGCGCAGGAACACCTCCACTGCATCCCAGTTCTCCGGCCATACGTCGATCGGTTCATCCCGCTCCTCTCGCTGCCTGAGTGCCGCTTTCAGTTCCGGGGATAGGTTCTGGTCGTCCGCCGCGCGCCCCCGGTCGATCAACCTGCGCGCGACGTCTTCGAGTTTTTTGCCGCACCACCCCCGGTCGATACCTCCTGCAGCGCCCGCTCCAGGGCGTGAAGCAACGGGATGGACTGTCCCAGGTACTGCTCCAGGGTCTCGCGCGAGAACGGGATCGCCGCGCCGGTGTCCGGGTCGTGTGGGCCGCTCCAGTCGACCACGTGTTCCAGCAGCAGCCCGACCGGGTCGGGCCGGCTCCCGGCGGAAAGCTGGTTCACCTGATCGGTGGAGAGCGGCCGGATCCGTGCCTCGAACTCATACGTCTCGGTCTCGCCATGGTCCGCGGCCTCCACCACCTGCACCGGCCACCACACCGGGGCCCGTTCTTTCCGGAAGGCGCGCATCAGGAGTACACCAGCATCAGCTCGTCATCCTCGCCGGTGGCGCGGAATCCGAGGTCATATGTGGCGATGCCGTTGCGGCTGTCGTACGGCAGCTGGGTGTACTGCGTGCGCGGCATCACCAAGCGGACACGTCGGCCCGCTCCGGTTCCGATACCCGCGGCGATGGCCACGTAGTTGCCCTGCGACCAATCCTTGTACGGGTTGAAGTCCCCGAGGCCGGTCACCTCCGGGTCCACCGATCCTGTGGGGTCGCGCTCGGTGATCAGGAAGCCCCGGAACCCGTCTTCGGCCTGCATGTCGTTACGCGGCTGCACTTCATTCGCCATGTCGGCCTGCACGGAGTTGACGGCCACCTGCTGCATGTCGAGGTTGCCGATGGTCATCCGGGCACCCAGGGCGGGCGTGGGCACCTGGTCAAGGTATTCCCCGGAAATGGGGCCGCCCGGCGCGGGCTCCAGGTACTTGCCCGACAGGGTGAACGTGATCTGCGGGATCTCCGCGCGGGTGATATTGAGGGAGAACGTGGCACGGGCCCCGGCCACCTTGTGCAGGTTGCCGTCGAGGTCGTAGCGCAGGTAGACCGAATCCTGGTCGTTCGGGCGCGGGGAAGCGGGCCGATATACCCAGGCGTCCGCAGCGGCATCCACCGTGCCCGCCGCCTCGCTGTCCTCGCCCTCCAGTTCGTCGCTGGCGTCGGGCATCGCCTGCAGGTCGCGCAGGTACAGGGTCTTCTCTTCCGGATCCCAGTCCGCGACGGTGCCCGCGGTTTCTTCGGCGGTGGTGTTCTGCACGGTCTCGCCGCGCTTGAAGTCGCCGGACACGCTCGTCAGCACCAGACGCGCGCCGTCCTCGCGCTCGAACGCGGATGCGCGCAGCAGCACGTCGGTCTCCGGGACCTTGAGTTCGTCGTTTTCGTCCAGGCCGGCGCCGCGCAGCTCGAGCGGCAGGCTCACCTCCTGCCGGCGGTCCACCACCACATGGCCCTGCGGGGACAGGGTGTCCCGCACGGTGTCACGGGTGACGGTGTTGCCCTCGACCGTCAGCGAGAGGTCGCTGTTCGGCAGCAGGGCGACGCGGTCGGCGCCCGGGTCCTTGCCGTATTCGGTCTCCAGCGCGACGTCGACGAATCGTTTGCGGATCAGCTTCGCCATTGCGGTGTCCTCGGTTACTGCGCGCCACCGCGCAGGTGATCGGTGTATCGGAAGGTGTCCTGCCAGCGGTCGATACCGGCCTGCGGGGCCTGGGCTTCACCGCCGGCGTATTCGAGCTGGATGGCCGGGTCGGGCTGCCAGCCCAGCAGCGCCTCCAGAACCTCGGTGCGCAGGGCCTCCATGGGCTCGCCGGCTTCCTGCGGCGGATCGGCCATCAGCAGCACGGCCACGGTGCGGGTGCGTGCCTGCCGGACCATGCCGGCCACGCCGTCTGCCTGCGCCGCGGTGTCGTTCGAGCGCAGCACGAACGCCGCGGGCAGCTCGCCGTCGACGTTCTCCACTTCGCTCAGGTCGCGCAGCAGGCGGGCACGCCCGGCCAGCGCGGGGCATTCGGCGTTCAGTCGGTCGACCAGGGCCTGCAGCTTCACGACTCTTTCCTCCCCAGCACCACGGTGGTGATGTAGCCGTCGTCCGATTCCTGCCGGTCGACGTACCAGGTGCCGGTGGACAGGGTGATACGGTCGCCGCTGCGCGGCTTCACCTGGCCGCTGCGGAAGTCGACGGTGGTGCGGCGCACGTACACGCCCCCCTCTTCCTCCGCGGGGGCGTCGAAGTGAGGCACCGCCTTCATCGACACCGGGTCACCGTCCGCCGGCAGGTACGTGGCGTCCTCGCCGAAGGCGTTGGCCATGGCGTCGTGCATGGGTCCGAATTCGATCATCGGTTGGCCCTCGCGACAGCGCGGTCGATCCGCCGGCGCAGTTCGTGTTCCAGGGTCGAGAGGTAGACCTCTTCGGCGCGCTGCAGAACCTGCCGCTCGACACCGGACTCCTGCAGCATCTGCGGTACAGCGGGGCCGAACAGCTGTTCCACGGGCAGCCGCGCGGACCCCTCCCGCCGGAACAGGCGGCTCGAAGGCATGGAGCCCTGGCCGAAGAACCCGCCGGACAGCAGGCGGCGGCCGGTGGACCGGCGGACGTTCAGCGTGACCCCGCGCCGGGTCTGGCGCGCGCCGAAGCGCGACAGGGGCAGCCGGACACCGCGGGACTCGATCAGCGCCTCGGGACGCGTCCGGCTCGCGCGCGTGATACGGAATGTGCCGCGCACCTCGGCAGCGGGCACGTTGTAGACCTGTCGGATGGCGGAGCTCGCGCGGGTTCGGGTTGCCGTGGTCGCACGGTTGAGCGCCCGGGAGATCGAATCCGGAACGATCCCGATCGACACCTCGCGCGCGATGCGCTCGAGCTGCCGGATAGAGGCGCCCTGCGTGTCGAGCTCGATCACGCGGCACCCCCGATTCTGCCGATCAGCTCGAGGCCGCCGAACGCGCCCAGCAGGCCCCCCAGCGCTGAGGCAAGGACCATTGCGCCGGCGGCCTTCCAGCGGAGCTTCTCCAGCTCCTGCACGCGCTCGCGGAGATCCTTGATCTCCCGGGCATGACCGTTCATACGGTCGGCTCCGTTGCTCATGCGCTCTTCCACCCGCGCGAGGTTGGTGATCGCCTCGGCCATCTGATCGACCTTCGCGTCGAGCTTGTTCATGCGATCCAGGACCACATCGACCACTCGATCATCTGACATCCAAGCCTCCATCGGTTGTCTTGGGTGCAGCGGCCCGGCGCGTGTGCCGAGGACCCCGACGCCAGGCCGCCCAGCCGCCGATGCGCACGCCGGCGTAGATCGCCCAGCGGTGACGGCGCGAGACGCCCTCTGCCACCATCGCGTCCAGGAAGATGCGATCCGCGGTGCGGCGGGTGATGGGCAGGTTGTCGACGGCCTGCGCGTGGTACAGCCAGTCGTGCAGCGCGGCGCTCTGCTCTGCCCGGCCCTTCAGCCAGGCGTGCAGGAACGGGATGCGCGGGACCGAATCCCAGTCGAATTCGAAGCCGGCCGGGATGCGGATCGTGCGGTCGATGCGTTCCGAGACGAACCGCGCGGGCCGCACGGTGCGGGACCAGCCCGGCCGCACGGCCTGGGTCACCAGGCGGTCGAGCCAAGCATCGCCGATCAGGGGATATCCGGACGGCATGATCATCCCCGAGACTCCACCCGAGCGGCGGCGTCATCGATCCAGTCGATCACGCGCTCCACGCGTTCGACGTCGTCCGGATCCAGCAGGCCGTCGCCGATGCGGGATTCCAGCTCGGCACGCAGGGCGCCCAGCAGTTCTGCCAGCAGGGTGGCGTCGGCGAGGTCGAGGTCATCCCAGGGGATTGCATCCTCGACTGCCTGCGCCAGGGCCTCCAGCGTGGTCTCCCCGGTGGCGACCGGGCGGATTTCCACCAGCACGTGGCGGGCGCGTTCCGCGCGGAGGCTGTCGTCCCCCAGGTAGCGCAGGGTCGCGTACTGCACGGCGGCGCGGGCACCGCCGCCCATGCGCTCGAGCGTGGCGCAGGCGCTCAGGCCCGCGGCCGCAGCCGAGGCCACAGCGGTGGCGAGAAAGCTTCGGCGGTTCATGCGTGGGCCTCCAGCATGTCGGCGATCAGCCGGTGATAGCGGGCGGGCTCATTGGCCTGCAGCACGTACTCGATCGGCTCGCGGCCGTGCCCGACCCAGGGCACACGCTGCGGCCGGGTGTCGATGTGGAACATGCAGTAATCGCCGGGCGTGCCCCGTAGCATCAGCGAGTCATAGATGCCCAGGCCGCCCACGGCCGGGTGGCGGCGGGCGATCTCCAGCACCTTGGCGGCGTGGTCCCAGTGCACGTAGAAGTCGGTCGCACGCGACAGGCGCTCGCCGCCCTGCGTGCTGTGCTGGCTGGTGCCCTCCGACCGCACATGCGCCCCGGGCTCCGGCGACGGATAGAACGGCACCCCGGCGCTGGTGCGCAGCTGGGACAGGACCAGGATCACGGATGCCTCGAGCTCGGAGAGCACGCCCTCGGGCCACTCTTCCGGCTGGAGGGCGTCGGTGACATCGTCCTGCCAGTCGAGTTCCGAGGCCGGGATCATCCGCCCGGACTCGATCTCCGGCAGGCGCTTGTGCAGGCTGGTCAGACTCACGGGTCAGCCCTCGCCTTCGGCCCGGCCGGAGATCTCCGCCTTGATGGCGTCGACCAGCGTGGTGCGGCCCTTGCCGCCCTCTTCCCGCTCCCGGAGCTCGACCAGCTTGCCGTCGCCAAGATCCGGCAGGATCTCGACGATCTGGTCGACGTTGTGGGCCAGGATTGCATCAGCGGCCGCGTCCAGTGCCGGCTTCGCCGATTTGGACCGGGACGCCGCGGGGTCCTTGTACTCCCGCGCAAAGCCGCGCTCGATCAGGCTGCGGGCTTCGGCCTCGTTCAATTCGGTGACCTCGCCGGGGGCAACATCACCCCCGGCGACCACCAGCGTCACAGTGGCGGTGATCTCCATGGTGGTCACCGCACCGTGACGCACATGGAGTGATTGACGCGGGTCGGCACCACCAGGGGCGCGGACTGCGACATCACGTACCGGACGGCCGGATCCTGTTCGACCCAGGATTTCGGGAAGATCGGCACGGCCTGGTAGCCGGCCGCTTCATCCCGGATGGCGCCGAACGCCTGCGCGCCCTCGAGCGCCTGACCGGACAGGATCACGGTGTGGCTCGGCAGGATCGGCTTTTCTTCGCCATCGGCCGGGTCGATGTACCAGTCGGCGTACAGGAAGAAGTTGAAACCGTCGACGGTGCCCATGTAGGTGCCGCCCTGGGCATCCGGGCCGCCCATCGACATGAGCGAGTTGTCGACCCAGCGCAGGTCGAGGCGCTTCTTGAAGTCCTCGTCCTGATTGAGCTGCTTCCAGGCTTCAACATCCAGGGTGACGTCGACCGGCTTCGCGCCGGAGGCCTGCAGGGCTTCGAGGGCCCACTTGTTCAGGTCAGCCAGCGGAGACACGCCACTCTCACCCCACCGGTCCTCGCCGGTCAGGGTCTTGGTCAGGCTGCTCTTGCGGCCGAAGTCGACCACCTGCGTCGGGTAGTCCGCTCCCTGAACAGTGACCTGACCCTTGCGCAACGCCTCAGACGCCATGACCTCCATGCGGCGCCAGACCATTTCGTCGTGCTCCATCATGGTCTGCACCATCAGCATCTCGAGACGCTCCATCGGGCTCATGGCCCCGCCAATGGACTCACCGGCCGCGCGCTTCAGAGGACGGTTGGGATCCCACGGCGTCTTGGCCTTGATATAGGCGGGCTTGAAGGTCTTGGTGGTATGGCCGCTCGCCTCCACCACCTTGCCGGCCACGACCGGGGACACGAACGGCGCAAGCCGACGCGTGCGATCGATCACGTCGAAGTGGATTTCCTCGCTGGTTTCGGTCTGCTCGAACGGGAAGAACCGATCCAGGAGGAAAGTCGACGGGCGCTTCAGGCTTTCCCGAATGCCCATCATGTAGTTTGTGGAAAAGAGCATGTTATCCATTGGTCAGTCTCCTGATCAGGCGGCCTGGACCGGCATGAGGATGATTCCCTTCTCGCGCAGGCCCTCCCGGATGCTCTCCAGGTCGTGACCGTCGCCAAGGGTGAGAGCGGGCTCGGCAAAGTCGCCGCGGCTGTAGGCGATCGCGGCGGTGTCGCCGCCGGTGGCGTCGACGTCCTGCGCGAGGATCAGGTCCGGCGTCTCGCTGCCGTCGTCAGCCGCAGACTTCGAAAGCAGGTGTTTGCCGTCTCCGTCCTTGCCGATGACGGCACCGCGCTTGAGTTCCTGCCCGTCCTTCACGGTGATGGAGCGCGCCACCAGAAGGTGGGCATTGCCGGCGACGAGAATGTCGTTCTCGAAGTCGGAGCTATCGAACATTGCGTGGCTCATTGGTCGTTCCTCCGGTTAGTGGGCCGAGCCCTGGAAACGGGCGACGGCGGCCTTGGCCGCGGCGCGTTCGTCCCAGTCGCCGGATTCGGTGTCGGCGCCGATGTCATGGCCGTTGGTGTGGGCCAGGCTCGGCAGACGGCTGGTTTCGAGCGTGGCCGGCACCGGCGCCGCATCCATCACGCTCTTGGCCACATCGAGGGACAGGCCCTGTTCGATGCAGGTCTTGGCCATGCCGATGTCGCGGCCTTCGTCCTGGGCATGCGCCAGAATCCCGGCGACGCGGGCCTTCTCTTCCTCGCGGCCCTGTTCCAGGCCGGCGGCCAGACCTTCGGCGTGCGCTTCGGCGCGGGCGGCTTCGAGGGCTTCGTTCGAGTTGGCGGCATCGGGCTGCTGGGTATCGCCCGCCGCCTTGGTCTTGTCAGTCATGGTCATGTCCTCTGCGCTGACGTTGGCCCGGGCGGCTTGCCCGGCAGGGAGTGCCACAGACCGCGTGGCCTGCAGCTCGGAAAGCAGCTGGTCGAAAGTGGCGACCCGATCCGCGAGACCGGCCTCGACCGCGGCCGGGGCGCGGTAGGTGCGCGCCTGGGTGCCGCGCACGTGTTCGGCGGTGAGGCCCCGCCCATCCACCACGGCCTGGACGAAGTCGCCATAGAGCGAATCGATTTCGGCCTGGAAGTCCGCGCGCACGGCGGCCGGAAGGGGCTCATACGGGTTGCCGTCGACCTTGTGGTCGCCGGCGAAGATCTGCGTCACCTCGATCCCGTCGCTGTCGAGGGCGCGGGAGAAATCGACGTGGCGCATCACCACGCCGATGGAGCCGACCAGACCGGTCGGCGTCACCACGATTTCGTCCGCCTGCGAGGCGATCAGGTAGCCGGCGCTGAGCGCGAGCGTGTCGACCATCGCGATGACGCGCTTGCCGCCGGCCAGGTCCCGCAGCGAGGCGGCCAGCTCGAATGCACCAGAGACCTCGCCGCCGGGTGTGTCCAGGTTCAGGGCGATGGTCTCCACCTGCGGGTCGTCCGCGGCGGCCTCGATGGCCCGGGCCACTTCCTGGTAGCCGCGGATGAGCATGGAATCGGCAGTCATGCGGGTGCGGTGCGCGAGGCCGCCGAACACGTCGATCCGGGCCAGGCCGGCGCCGTGGGCGTAATAGACCTGGCCGGTCCGGTCATCGGCGCGCCGCACCCCCGGTTGCGTGGTGAAAAGCGAGTCATCGCGGCCGTGATCATTCAGCTCGGGTTCGGCCCCCAGCAGACGGCCGCCAAGGCCGGCGATGATCGCGTCCAGTTTCTCCGGGTGCATCAGCAACGGGGTGTTGAAGATGCGGCTGGCGAGATGGGGGTACTTCATTCGGAGGCCTCCGGGGTCGGGTTGGCGGCCGCGCCGGAGGCCGGCGGATCGTCTTCGCGCTCCGGGGCCACGGGCTCGTGCATGACCGGCCGCTCGGTCAGATCCGTCAGGCCCAGTTCCTGCGCCTTGCGGCGCTCGCGCGCACGCTGTTCCAGCACCTCTTCCCAGTCCTGGCCCTGTTCCGCGGCTTCGTCCTCGAGGGTGGAGAGACCGGCCTCCATGCGGATCTTGGCGGCGTTGGCCTCTTTCACCGGGTCGACCCAGCCACGGCCGGAGAAGACCCAGCGGCAGCGGGAGTAGGCGTAGCGGTTGGCGAGGTAGTCGGCGTGGGATACGCCCGGCAGGCGGCCAGCCCATGCGGCCTCTTCCATCCACAGTTCATAGATGGGGCGCAGCCAGTGGTCCTTGATCCAGCGCCGGCGGCCCTGGAAGTAGCGCCAGGCTTCCAGCAGGGCCGCGCGGGCGCTGCTGTAGTTGGTCTTGCTGAAGTCCTTGAGCAGCAGCTCATACGGGATGTTCAGACCCGTGGCGATCTGCCGCATGGTCGACTCCATGAACTGCTCAAACGCCGGGTTCGGGCTGGACGGGTTGAACGCGCTCATGCGGGCGCCAGCCGGAAGCGGGATCACCGACGCGCCCTGCAGGCGACCGTGGTATCCGGACAGCTGGTCCTTCCAGGCCTGGCTCGGGTTCGAACCGAACAATTCGGCGGCGGCGTCCGGCGAGAGGTCGGACTCCAGGAACGCGGCGATCATCGATTGCGCGACGGCCGTTTCCAGGTGAGCTTCGGAGTATTTCCCGGCCAGCCGGAATTCCTTCATCACGCTGGTGACGATCGGCTTGCCACGGCTCTGCCCCGTGCGTTCCTTGTCGTGCAGGTGGATGACGCGCTGTAGGCCATCCGGCGTAAACCACGGGACGCGGTCATAGGCATAGGGCTCGCTGAGCCGGTGCCATCCGAGGCGATCGCCGGGATGCGTGCGCTGGATGTAGGCCGCGACCGGCGCGCCATGACGGTCGAGCTCGATCCCGCCGCGAATATCGACGCGGTGATAGAGTTGCGGCGGCGTGGCCAGACGGTCGGATTCGATCAGCTGGATGCGGGTGTTCCAGCGGTGGCCGGGCCGCGGGACCCAGACCGGGAGCGCCACCGCGTCCCCGTTGAGGAACGCGGCCCCCAGGGCCTGCAGGGTCAGGCCCAGGAGATTCATCTGCCGACCGGCATCGGCCTCCACCGTGTTGGCCCAGGACTCGAACTCGGTTTCGTTGGCCTTGGACCATTCCTCGGCTTCGTCCCGCCCCCAGCCGAGCATGCGATAGTGCGGCTTGCTCGACAGCTTCAGGGTGTTGCCGACGATGTTGTCCTTGAGCGTCTGGATACCGCTCGAGGCAACGCCATTGTTCCGGGACAGATCGCGGGAGCGCGGGATCAGCGTGGACAGATCCGGGATCAGGTCCGAATCCGCCGATCCGCCGAACGGCATCCACTCACGCATAGTGCGCTCGGTCGGGTCCGCCGCGGTGTGGGCCGCGGCTTCCGCCTCGGGGCGCTCCGGCGCGGCGTGCTCGGCCAGGTTGCGGCGACGGCCGGCCATCAGCCGACCCCCAGGGTAATGGGGCCACGACCGGGGCGGCCGTTTTTCTTCGCGCGGATGGCGCCGCTCAGGGCCTGGATGTAGGCCTCGAGGCGCGCGGGCTCGGAATACTGCACCTGCCGGTCGCCATAGCGCAGGGTGACCGACCGCTTGCCGGTGTTCAGCGCATGGAGCCCGTCCAGCGCTTCATCGCGCCGCTTGCGCAGCTCCGAGAGGGGGAGGTGTTGAAACAGTCCAGCGTCCATGCGTGGACCGTAACCCCGCCCGTTCGGACAATTTTAGGTGACAATTGTCTTAGGAAATGACGCCCGCACCGACTGAAACACGCATAATGGAGTCTCGCTTCCACATGGTAACTATAACGTAATCGGTCGCAACAGAACGAGCGCGTTGCGCAGCCGACCGTCACCCATACTCTTTCTCTAACTCATAGCATTATGCTTGGAACGGTCAACCCTGAGGCCTCTTCCAGCGGCGCCGCTTGCTTCGCCTTCAAAGTTAAGTCGTTTCACCTATTCTGTTAACCTAGGGGGGGGGGGGCAACCCCGACCATAAAAAACCGTAGTACACGTCAATTGAACAGAGACCTCAAAAAGGACCCCGAAAATGAGTTCAGATCTATTTAAGGCCAAACTCGGTCGATCGCTCATAGAGATTCAGCAAAGGTTTCACCAAAAGTCGATTGCTATAGCCGACTCTGCCATGATTCTTGTTAGCAGCCATCTATTATCTCTTGACGAGGACGACCTGAGCGATCCAGAGCTGGCAAAGTCGTTTCGCAGCCTAGAAAGCAATTTAACAAATGCCGGTATGAACATAGAAAACCACTTCGCCGGAATGCTCTTGACGAGTGTTGTTACAGAAGTGGAGACCTATCTCATAGATGTTACCAAGATATTACTCCTATACTATCCACACAAAATTGGCAACAAGCCATTCAAACTCAAAGACGCACTTAATAAGACACGGGACGAGCTGGTTCTAGAGGCGGCTGAGAAACATCTCCAAAGCTTGATGCATAAAAGCCCAAAGGAGTATCTAAAAGACCTTGCCGAACTAATGTCTATCAACCCAAGATTGGTCGAGGAAAGCTGGCCATACTTCGTCGAGGCAAAGGCGCGACGAGACTTAGGTGTTCACAACAACTGGAAAGTCAATCCAACTTACAGAAGAAAGGTTGAACAAGTAGGTTTTTCACTGAGTGAGACGGACGGTATGTTTCTTTTTGCCGATAATGAATATCTGCTCGATACGATGAACCATTGCAACCGCTTGGTAGCATCAATCGGGGACCAGCTCCAATCCCAGTATTCGTTACATATACAAGTGGACTCTGGAGATGATTCTTGATCCATTCTAACTTCAGAATACTTGTCTTTCTTCGCGAACTGATGGCAAATCAAACTGAGGTAAAGCAGCACGCGAGCGGCTCGAGTGAAAAGCGCAGCACGGACAGCAATGCCCTACGGATGAACCGGAAACGACGTTTCCATTTATTAGATTGCACCATCGAAACAGGGGCCCTGTGGTGGTACAAATGGCACAAAGCACGTTTCCAGCCATAACCGGGCGTTACGAAGGAGTTTTAGCAGAGAGTGAGGCGTTACGCACCCAGCGCTGAACGGTTCGCCTGGACACACGAAACGTTCGAGATACCTCCTGGATGGATCGACCCTCTTTCAGCATATCGATAGCCCGTTCGCGCGCGGGTCGACCGCCCTGCGGGATGTAATGCGTGTCTCCTCCAGCGCGCATCTGGACCCGCTCCGAAATGCTGCGCGCCAGGTCCCGAGCCATGCGCTGGTCGAGCGGCGAGAACCGCTGGATACAGGTCTGGGCTTCGTGTTCGATGATTTCCAGGAAGTCGTTCTTCTGTTCCATGGTCATGTCTCGCTGAAGGGGATCGGGGAGAACGGGTCGGCACGCCTCGGAGATTCAGGCTCATTCTGGGAGTCACGCTCGGCGTTTCTGGAGCGGCGGCTCTCCGCAGCTTCGCGCAGGGCGTTGGAGTGCAGTTCTCTGGCCCAGGCCGGCGGCCTGTCCCAGTCCAGCCGGTTGCGCTTTCGCGTCAGCATGTGGTCGAGCAGAGCCCTGGTCATGGCGCACAAGTCCAGTGCCTCGTTCCGCTTTCGCACCTTCTGGTACTTGCCGTTGGCCTGCTTAACCTCGGCCCGCATCTCGTCCCAGAAATCCGCACGCAACCAGCTCCCCAGGTGGATCTTTCCCGGTCCCGAATCCTCACGATAGGCGCCGTTCAGAACCGCATCCTTCAGAGGGTTGGGGTTGCAGAGCAGGAACCAGACCGTCCGCGATCTGCCGGCCGACTTGTCCGAAGCCTTGGACTCCTTGACCGGCGCCGAACTGGACGAAGATGCACCTTTGTACAGCCAGGCTCTGCTGCGCAGCGCGTTGGGGAGAGACAGCCACCACGCGTAGGCATTGGCGGTCACCCCATCTTCTCCCCCGGTGTCCACGATGATCTCCGCCACGCGCAGCTCTTCTCCATCGACCGGTGTGCGGTATGTGGATGAAAGCAGATCCGTCAGAACCTCCCAGTCCTCCGGATACCTCGCGGGGTCGATCTGGGCGCAGCCGGATGACCTGGAACCCGGGCGCTTGCTGTCCCGGATGTCTCTGCGGTCGATCACCCACTGCTCATGCTCCGGGGCATGCGCGTGCGCCTGAATGACGAACCGGGAATCCTGACCGCCCTGGACGTCGACTGCGACGGTCACGAACCGGGCACCCTGGTCGGTTGGGACGATGAACTGCGGGAAATCCTCGGACAGCTCCGCCAGCTCGGCTTGGCCAGCCTCGCCTCGCAATGACCTCGGAAGATAGGGCTCCGCCTGATCGGTGTTGGTGGTGGTTCGCAGCGTCAGGTCCGAGCCGGACAACGCGTACTCGCGCAGCCCCTGGAGATATCGCAGGATGATCGACTCCCAGTTCTGGTAGGCCGCTGCCACGCCACCCAGCCAGTAGCTCGCAATGCTCGACTCCACCGCTTCACCCACCATCTCGCCATCCCGGGTCACGCTCATGCCATCCATCACCCAGCGGGCAGTGCGAATATCGTTGAGATGGTGTTTCCACTTCGCCTCGATCTGGCTGCCGCAGTGCGGACAGCACACGAATGCGTGCTGGCGCGCCATTCGCTTCAGATCGAGGCTGCGCACGGACTCCAGGAGTTCTTCCTCCGGGGGCAGCGTGGCGAACAGACTCAAGCCCGGGGCGGCCTCGAAATACTCGGAACAGTCCGGGCACTGCCAGTACCAGCGGCGACGGTCCCCCCGGTTGTAGATGCCGATGATGCCCGACGCCGGCGGACCTTCGTGGGGCGTCCCCGGCTGCCAATGTGGGTCGACGTACTCACGCCCCGGGCTGGACTCCACCATGCACATACCACGCGACAGGTAGGTCTGCGTGCGCTTCACCCCCAGTCCAAAAGGGGCCCCCTCCCCGTCTACGTTGTCGGGCATGCGGTCGTAGTCGGTCAGCGCGACGTAGCGGTAATCCGAGGACGCCAGCTGAGTCGCGCTCGGCCAGCCGATCTTGATCCACATGCCGTGGCGGGTCAGCTTGTCGTGAGTGTTGTCGTCGTGCCCGCGGGTGCTGATCAGGCGGTGAATCTCCGGGCTGTGACGGATCGCCCGGTCTACGCGAATCTTGCTGTACTCGCGCGCCTTCTCCTGGGTCATCTGCGTGATCAGCATGTCACCCGGGTCGTTCACGACGGCATGCGCCAGCCATCCGTCCAGCAGACCGAGGGTCTTCCCGGAGCGCGCCGGCCCGACAAAGCAGACCGCCTCATGCTGCCGGCTGGCGAGCATGTTCATCGGCTCGACCATGTACGGCGTCTCGCTCGCCGACCAAGGTCCGGAATACCCACCCGGCTGCCTCAGCACCAGCGTGCGCTCCACACCCTCGGCCACGGACACCTTGCGCGGCGGCACGAACGCATGGCTCGCGCCGCGGATCACCGGCCACGGCGAGGCGTAATCACCCATCAGTCACCTCCGGTGCCTCGACCGGCGCCAGCGCGCCAAGCCGCTCTACCAGGTCATTCATCGTCTCGTGGATGACCGCTTCCGCGGCCTCGGCCGAAGCCGGATCCAAACCGACCCGGCGCTCCAGGTTGTCCGGCATGGCCAGAAGCGACTGCGCGATGGCGGAGAATGCCGTCGCCACGGACGCCTCCACCTCGGATGCGGGGATCAATTCCCGATCACGCACCTGCAGTTCGCGGCGCATCTTCTCGCCGTCGTACCACTGCTTGCGCTCTCCTGGAGGGAGGGTTTCCGGGTCGATATCGCCTTCCGCCGTTTTGGCGGAGTATCGCCATTCGGCCACCTGACGCAGATCGAGAACCCAAGCCACTCCGCGCGACCCACGCTGAACCACCGGGCAGCCCTCACGGATCCACTTCTCCAGGGTGGGCAGCGTGATATCGAAGAACCACGCCGTCTCCGCCTTGTTGGCCCTCCGGCACTCCGGAATTGTCTCCGCTACATCCGCCATAGACCCTCAACGAAACAAAGCACAGGGCATGCCAAAAACTGTCGAAATTCGCGCCTCTCCGCACCCGCACGCGCCACATCCGCCAGAAGGACCCTCATGTCCGCCCATCCCAGTAAGTACGGATAGCCATCGGCTCCAGCAGGCCACCATCCCCCGCGCGACCTTGTTGCGGCGCTCGTCCTCAGACACACCGCTCGACTCCATACCGGCCGATCAGCAGCGCGTCCGCCAGGGCCTGCCCCTTCGCCTTCTGGTCCAGATCCCGGACGCCGGGGTACAGCTGGACCGCTCGCGACCGGGCCGAGTCCTTGTTGCTGCCGGTCAGGCCGGCATGCCGCTTCCATACCTGCGGCGTCACGAGCGTTACCGGCAGACCAGCGGCGGCGATCACACCCTCGACCAGACCCGCGGAGTGCCCGAAGCTGAACGCGGCATGCGGCGACTCGCCCGGCCGGGCCCCAACGCGCTCGACGAACACATGCGCGATCCGGCCGCTGTACTCCGCCAGCCATGCGCCCACCGCCGCGCCGCTCACCCGGCTGCGTTTTCCGGTCTTGGTGGTCGGCATCAGCAGGTGCTCGACGTACTCGCTTTGCGTGTCCAGCAGCGCCAGGCACCCGGTCGCGCCGGGGTCGATACCGAGGTACAGCTTGTCCGTCATCGCTTCATCACCCTCTCGATCGTCAGCGCCAGCAGGTCCAGTTCCTCGAGCTTCGCCATGCGCAGCAGCGCCCGGTCGCCATGCACGCCCATCGGGCCGCGGTGGCACTCAGGGCACAGGGCCGCGGTCAGGTAGTCGCTGGCCCGCTGGCTTGCGCCCTGCCCCTCGCGGAGGTGGTGGACCTCGGCCGGCACCCCGGGCATACCCAGGCACTCGCACAGCACGCACGGCACCTCGGACACGCGGCCCATGTATTCGCGGCTCGGCTTGCTCACCACCCTTCCTCCGGCACCGTGATCTCGATCTCCATCTGGTAGCACCAGGCCATGTACCGCTCCATCGCCTCCGTGATCTCCGGCTTCGTGGCCTCGCTGGTGCGCTTGTTTCGGCTCAGGATCTCGCCGGTTTCCGGGTCCACCAGCTCGGTGCCCTGCGGCGGCATGAACCGCGGGATGAAGATCACCTCGTGAACGTCCTCCTTGGCCCATCGGCGGCTGGTGCGGATGCTCAGTTCAGCGGCGACCTCTCCGTGCCACATCCACAGCGTCTTGCGCTGCGGGTCGGTGCGCGGCGGCTGCCACTCGCGGATGATCACCTCCTGGGGCCGGCCGTCCGCCTTCGTGCGCTTGGCCGCCTCGCGCAGGGCATCCACCGCCATCTGCGCCCGCGGGTATCCGCGTTCGGCATCCCCGGCGGGCAAGAGAAAACGGCCGCTCACTCCACCTCCTTTGGCCACCAGGTCACGCCGGTCCGATGGGTCATCACGTCGCGGCGGGATGGACCGCGCTCCACGAGGCCGGCTGTCTCTGCGTCCGGCAGTCGGCGTGCGATCATGTAGCGGTCGAGGCCCATGCTCTCCGCGGTGCGCGTGCGGGACAGCTCCGAGCTGGTGAGCCCGGGGTGGCAGCGCAGGAGATCCACGGTCGCGAGCATCTGCTGGTGACGCTTGCCGCTGGCCGTGATCTCGCGCTCGGCCACCGCGCTGGTGCCGGGGTCGGTCGGCCGGCTTGCCGGGGTTTCGATTCGCATCACGCTCCCTCCGCTCTTCTCGCTGCCGCACGGGCCGCCTCACGGCGCCTGCGCACTTCCTGGGTTTCCTCGATCTTTCCGCTGTGGTCGCTTTCCCCCAAGAGCTCCTTGATACCTCGCAAACGTTTCTGGGCGTCTTCCACGCTCGTCGGCTCCCCAACGCCACCAGTCAGAAGACCGGCCACTTCATCGGCCATGCCCTCTTCGGGTGGCGGCAGCAGGTTCTTCGCCTGGTCGTGCGTAATCAGGCCTCGCTCTTCGGCATGCGTAATGGCGTCCCGCCGGAGATCCGGGTCATGTCCGGCCGACACCCGGACCCGGGGGCTGCGCCCCTCCTCAAGGGCCGCGCGCACCTCACGCCGGTAGGCTTCGCGGAAAGCCATGCGAGCCCCCACCTCGTCGCCTGCCTCAGCAATCGGCCGTGCAATGCCCCAAGCCGCGGCGATCTCGTCGTTCCAGATCACAGTGTCGTTCTCGTCCATCGCCCGCAGCGCCGTGGACCAGGCCTCGTCGGACTCAGGCCACTGGCTGGCCTGGCGGGATTCGATGTGCGCGATCACGTCGGCAGGCTTCGGCGCCCAGCGGCCACGGTCGGGGTCTTGAAGGTGCGCTTGCAGACCAGCCCGCACCTCCTCAATAGGGTGCTTCTCGAGGGTGGCCCACCACATGCGTAGCGCCCCGTCCGATACCGTCTTGTCGTAGAACTCCATGGTGTGGCGAACGATGTCGCCGAACAGCTTGGCGTCGGTATTCGGGTTCATTCCGCCCTTCCTTTCGCCCACTGGACGAACGAATCAACAGCCTCCTGGTTGCTGGCGACTTTCGGTTGACCCTGCGGCCCATCGCGCTGGATCTCGTCCTGCCATCGCTCCTGGTTGAGGTAGGTCAGCGGGTTCGGAATGAATCCCTGGCGCCACCCGGAATCTGTTCCGGCTCGAAGCTGGACGTCGGCAATGATCTCGTCGGCTCGTCCATCCAGCCGCTTGCGCGTCCATGCTTCCTTGGCTGGCTTCTTGCCCTTCTTCTTCGGGTACTGCTGCCAGAATTCCTCGAAGCGATCCGAGGTCGAATGAACAAGCCGCGGTTCGCCAGAACCGCTCGCGCCTTGCGCGCCTGTTCCCTGTTCCTTTTCCCCTGTTCCCTTTCCCTTTCCCCTTCCCTTTCCTGTATCACCCCGGGAATCACCGCCGTATTCGCCGGGAATACTTGGCTTTTCCTCATGCGTATCTGCTTGATCTGGGGCCGGATATTGACCATCCGCTGTGGCTTCTTTTCCCTGTATCCGCTGGTGCTTGGTGAAACCGGGGATATGGCCGTAGCTTTTCCCGTCGACGCGGTACAAAATCACGTACCCACACCCCTCCAGTTCCTCGAGAAGCGACGGGATATTCACCTCTGATTCCCAGGGGAACGCATGGGCATGGATCTGCATCGGGATTGCTCTGAACACGCCGTTCTTGTCGCACAGCTGAAGAAGAGCGATTGCCAGCAGGCGGGCATGCGGTGAACATGCGGCCAAATCTTCGTCCTGCCAGAACTCAGGCTTGATTGTTCGAATTCGAGCCATCTGATATCCTTATGTCCGTGTAGTTGATGAGCCCCGGCACTTGGCCCGCCAGCCAGCCGGGGCTTTTTTGTGGTCTCCACCCGGAGAAAGGCCGGAGGTTGGACCCCGGCAACCGGCGGAGGAAGTCAGCAGGCTGTTGACCCGGCCTGCCAGCGGGGATTCGGGTCCGGATGCGCTGCGCCATGTCGGCGCGCATCACAGGGTGCTGCTCTTCCAGCCATCGCCGGATCTCGACCTCCGACCAGGTGGCCGCAGTGTCCGCCAGCCGATCCCGCGCACGGTCCTCGGCCTCTGCCGCGCGCTGGATCGGCGTGCAAATCATCAGTGGGATGCCCTCGGCGGGCAGGTGATCTTCCAGGGGAATCTCGGGGTTCCAGCTCATGCATCACCTCCTTGCAGGCGCTCCATCCGTTTGACGACCTGCTCCATGGCCTTGGCCGCGGCGATGTATTCGCGCTGCAATTCGCTCTGCTGTTCTTCCGGCGTTACCGGCTTCGGCTCCGCGTACCCCGCGGATTCGGCCAGGTGAGCCATTGCGGTATGCACGCCAGCGCGCGAGCCCGCCTGCAGCAGCCACACCAGCTCGCCGAGCGAAAGTTTCTCGGCGCGCTCCGTATCCAGGCAGTGGTTTAGGTGCCGAGCGCCATCCGTGATGGACTTGCCCGGCCACAGATCGGACGCCACCCTCTTCGGGCCGCCGAGCGCCATCACTACAGTGCGCAGTGCCTCTTCCAGGCTGTCGTGCCACAGGTCCTCTTGTTTCATGGTTTCCCCCTCGGTCCGTCTTGGTGGTATGGCGTGGGAAAGCCCTCCGGTGCCACAAAAAAAGCGCACCCAAGCAGGAGCGCTTCGTCATGCGCCATTCAGGCCGACTCCTTCGCACGAACGCCGCCATCGCGCTCTACGGGGGAGAAGATGTCGGGCCGCAACTCCTCGGCCCGAACCCCCGTAAGAGCCTCCAGTTCACGACAGCGCTTCGCCGGTACACGTCCGGTTTGGATCCACTCCCACACGGACGGCTGAGACACGCCCATCCGTTTGGCGAGATGGACCTGCGTCGGAGGATCGAGTGACTTCAACGCCCGACGCAGCGCCGCTCGAGTATCGGTATTTCCACTCATACGGCGAATAATATCGTCTAAACCTATATCTCGCAACACCGGAAGACCGGCGTGGCCTATGTGACCTGATTAGGGTCTACCTATACACTTGCCGTGATGAGTACAGAAATCGGACATCGGATACGTAACGCGCGGGCGCGCGCGGGGCTGAGCCAGGTTGAGCTGGCCCGGAAGATGGGCGTCAGCCAAGCTACGGTTGCCGGCTGGGAAACCGGCAAACACACCCCGCGCTGGCCAAAGGTCGACGGTATATCTCGCATCCTTGGCGTCACCCCCAGCGATCTGATAGGGGGCGGTGGAGGTAGCAAGAGAGTCCCGAACCGAGACATCGACGGTGTAACGAGTCGGGAGAAGGAGGCATTGCGGGCATTTCTGGAGCAGTTCAACCCAAATGAGGATGCCTACCTGCAGATCGTCCAACTTGTCGACCAGATAGGGGTATCTTCAAGCCAGCAAACAGCGCTGGACCATCCAGATCATGTTGAAGACATCCTGGACGAGTACTACCCAGGATGGCGGGACGGGGAATACAGCCAATGCACCCTAGGTGCGGCCGAATCCCAGGCCGCACTGTCGGCGATCCCGACGGTGCAAAACGCGCGGTGTATCCCTGTGATCGACTACGTAGAAGCTGGCTCCCCGCGCGAGATCGTAGACGCCTACGAGTGCGGCGACGGCCACCGGCACGAGTGGCTCGATCCGGCATCGGCCGAGGCCCTAGGCCCGCACACCTTCGCCCTGGAGATCCGCGGCCGGTCCATGGAACCCGACTTCCGCGAGAGCGAGATCATCATCGTGGACCCGGATGCACCGGTGCGCCCCGGCGACATTGTGGTGGCGAGGGTCAATGGCGACGCTGAGGCCACCGTCAAGAAATACCGAGACCGCGGCCGGGACAGCCAGGGGCACCCGGTCTATGAATTGGTGCCCCTGAATCCGGACTACGCGACCATCACCATCGACTCCGGCAACCCGGGCTCGCTGATTGGCCCGGTCGTCCAGCACAAGAGGAACCTCCGATGACCAGCTGTCAGGGTTCCCCCTTCCACAGCTGGACCTTCCGAAGAATGCCTCCCTTATGAAGCTCGCCTATGGAACTGTGTAGGGAGTTATTCCGGCTCTGGTACTTGCCGTCGTTTGCGCTAAAACGGCTCGTCGTCTTCAGGCCATATCCGCCGGGAAATGAACAGGCCAACGATACGAGCCTGAGGGAAATGCTCTTGCAGGACATGCTGCATCGCTTTGAAGTGAGTGCCCGCAGTCAGCACGTCATCGACGACAGCAATACGGGTTGGCGGAGGGTCGGCCTGGTCGTGGTCGATGCGGTAAGCACTCACCAACTCGTCGACTGTAGGCCTTTGGGCGGGGCCCCGTAAATGGGCGGGGGCGAACGAGCGGTCCTGAACCACTAGCTTGCGGCGGTCAATATCGCCGACGGACTCCAGAACCCACCACATGCGGTCGTCATAGTCTGGGTCCGATGGGTTTTTGGATGGCGGGACCGGGACGAACGTACCGTCCTGAAGCCACTTTTTCGGCATGCTCTCGCGAAGCATCCTTCCGGCTTTCTGGATAGCTCTGCGTTTGTACTTCCACTCAGCGGTCCCCCGCTTCTCCGGTCCTTTTTTTAGGTTGAAGATCAGTTGGTTAGTGTCGCTGTAGCTGTAACTTTCTCCTGACGCGTACTCGCGGAGGTAGTAGCACTCATCGTCATCGCTCAACCGGGCGTGTTCACCCCGTGTAAGCTGATCGATCCGGCTGAAACGTTGGTTACCCAAGGTGGTCCAAAATGTCTTCGAACGTTCTGACCCGGACCGCTCCCTTTCTCTCGAACCGGGACGGCCAGCTTATCTGGCTGTTTTGAAAGCAACTGTCGAGGATAAAGAGCTTGCGACCTTGCGCTAGGGCCGCACGGGCCTGGGTTAGCGTTCCTGACGTGTCGCTTGCTTCCACGATGACGGTCGCCTCGGTCAGGGCGGACATCGTCACATTGCGCTCCGGGAAGAAAAAGCGATTCTGCTTCGGTCCCTGACGCTCATAACGCAGCACAGGAACTTGGCTAATCACTAGAAAATCCCTAGCCAGTTGACTCTGTAACTCCTTGTTTTCTTTCGGATAGTTGTGGCTCAACGGCGTCCCGATGACAGCGACGGTGTTCCCGCCAGCATCGATCGCCGCCTTGTGCGCCTCGGAATCGATGCCCGCCGCAAGCCCGGATACGACCGTGTAACGGCTCTCGACCAGCTTCTTGGCTAACTTGCGCGCGCGCGCACGGCCTTCATCACTGGGTTTGCGAGCACCAACCACTGCTACCGACGGAAGCTCTGTCAGGTCCCACCGGCCCTGGTAGTAGAGAAGTTCGACGGGATGGCTCGCATCGCGCAACTTCTGTGGGTACTCCCCAGCTTGGTGCACACGAACCCCGAACGACCGCACGCCGGCACGCCAAAGAACTTGCTGAACCTCGTTTGCCCGACGCTCAGCTTCCTCCCTGGAAACCAATTCAGAGGGAAGCGCACCAGGGTTAGACCGAAACAGATCAGCAACTTTCTTGAAGGTGTTCACGCCATCTTTCAGCCACAGAGCCTCGTACGCCCCCATCTCCAACCATGGGGAGACGGCGGGGAAGTCAGCTGTCTCGGCTTCCAAGGGTAGCTGCATGAATTGCGGTCCACCAACGTGAATCGTTCGGGATAGTTTACCACGCCTATGCAGGCAACCATGCCCGGCCATCACTGGGGACGGAGATATCGGAATGGCCAGGCTGGCACTGCCTCTTACTCCCCCATCGTGGCCTCGCACCGTCGCTCCAGGGCCATCATCTCAAGCTCATTCCCGCCCGCGTAGTGCTCCAGCACGCACTCATCGACCGTGCTGTAGCTGCCGGCGCGGTCCTCCCAAACCGCGCCAGCCGCCATCCCCGCCAGAAACGCCCCGCTAACCGCAATCAGCATCGCCCCAAGCGTGACCGTCGTGGGTCGCCGTTCTTCACTCATGCCGGTTCCTCTCTGAAGTTGCCCTGAATCGTAGCCGCCGAGTTACCTGAGGACTAACCTCGTTTCCGCAATATCAGGGAGTATCGGCACAACCATTTTCTCCTGTTGACGTAGGGTATCGGTTTTTCCTATTATCGCCTTTACCGATACGAAAGGGGACGGTCATGTACGACAAGCCCACGCAGACCAACATCCAGCGCGTCGCAGACGAGGTCGACGCCGACCCCGAGGTGGTCGCGGCGGTGGCTGAAGGCTGCGGTCGCGCCCTGACACGCAGTTTCGGCAGCCAGGAAGTCGCGGCGGAATTCCTGAACTCCGGTGCCGAGTGGGCGGTGACGATCGCCCTGCGCGATCACATGGACACCGTTCAACGCATGGCCAACCGGGCACAGCGCGATCCGCTGCAGTTCTCGTGTCTCGTGCTGGACGTGCTGCGGGACGAGGCTCCGGCATGAGCTCGCTGGAGACAGCCTTCGTCGCCCTCGCCTACGTGGCACCGGTGTTCGGCATGTTTGCCGTCCTCGCAGGCCTGGCGGATGTCTTCGAAGCAATCACCAACCGGAGGTCCTGACGTGACCAGCCACCATGCAGCAGCCGACGTTGCCACCATCGAACAGGATCAGCCACCGGTGTCCTCGCCGATGCTGGCCTTGGCCGAAAAGGCCGTCCAGTCCGGCCAGGCCGACCAGCTGGAACGCCTGATGGACATGCACGAACGTTGGGAGACCAACGAAGCCCGCAAGGCGTTCGACCGCGCCATGGCAGCGTTCAAGGCCGACCCGCCTCGGATCGAGAAGAATGCCGAGGTGGACTTCACCAGCAACAAGGGCCGCACCCACTACCGGCACGCCACCCTGGACCACGTTTCCAACGTGATCAGCCAGGCCATGGCCCCGCACGGGCTCTCCTTCCGCTGGACCACGGAACAGGAAGGCAACCAGGTCAAGGTGACCTGCATCGTAGCGCACGAGAAAGGTCACCAGGAGCGCGTGACGCTGGCGGGCCAGCCGGACAACAGCGGGAACAAGAACGGCCTCCAGCAGGTGGGCAGCACGATCACCTACCTGCAGCGGTACACCCTGCTCGCGGCCACCGGCCTCGCCGCCAGTGACCAGGACGACGACGGCGGCGACGCAGGAACTCCGGTCGAGAAGATCAGCGACGAACAGCTGAGCCAGATCGAGGACATGCTGGAGGCCACGGGATCGGACATCGACCGGTTCAAGGACTGGGCCTTCGCCGGCATTCCGAACGGCCGGAGTATCCCCCTCTCCGATCTGCGCGCCGATCAGTTTCCGCGCGCGATGGAAATGCTGAAGCACAAGCAGAGCCAGAAGAACGGGGCCTCGCAATGATCGAGATCCACCGCGACATCGAACAGGGCACTGAGGAGTGGCTGCGCGTGCGCGCTGGGATCCCCACAGCCTCGCAGTTCGGCGAGCTGATCGACCGCGGGCAAGGGAAAACCCGGCGCACCTACATGCTCAAGCTCGCCGGCGAGATCCTGACCGGCGAGCCCATGCCCGGGTTCAGCAACCAGCACACACGGCGCGGCCACGAACAGGAAGACGAGGCGCGCGAGACCTACGGGTTCATTCGCGAGGTAGACGTGGAGCAGGTCGGGTTCATCCGTAACGGAGACAAGGGAGGCTCGCCGGATGGCCTGGTGGGCATTGATGGCGGATGCGAGGTCAAGACCAAGCTCCCTCACCTTCACCTGGAGGTGCTGCTGGCGGAGGAAGTGCCTGCCGAGCACATGCCCCAGATCGACGGCCTGATCTGGGTCGCGGAGCGGGAGTGGTGGGACTTCATCAGTTACTGCCGCGGCCTGCCGCCGTTCATCAAGCGCGTGTACCGGGACGAGAAGCGCATCCGGAAGATCTCGCGCGCCATTGACCAGTTCAACCAGGAGCTGGCGGACATCGTCGAGAAGGTCCGGCGCGGCAGCGAACCGATGCACGCCCCAGACACCATCCCGGCCCAAGAACCCGATCTCGACACGATCTTCTGATCGCACGGAGTAACCCATGGAAATGCAGAACCTGATCCGCATCGAAACCCAGCCGGCCGTGCTCGACCTGAACTTCGAGCAGCTGGAGAAGGCGCTGGACGAACGCCTGGCGCAGTACGAAACCGTCGTCACCGAGGACGGCGTGAAGGACGCCAAGGCCGCCGCCACGGAGATCAACAAGCTCAAGGGCGAGCTGGCGAGCCGTCGCAAGGCCGCGGCCGACGAAGCCAAAGCCCCAATCGCCGCCTTCGAGAAGCAGATCAAGACCCTCGAATCGAAGTGCGAGGACGCGCGCCAGGGGATCCTGGGACAGGTGCAGAAGTACGAGGACCAGGTGAGAGAAGAAGCCCGCGAAATGCTGAGCGCGTTGCGGGCCGATGGCTGGGACGAGCTGGAGGTCGAGGATCACCACCAGCGCGCCGAGATCGAGGACCTGGTGAAGGTCACTGCCGTCACTGCCAAGGGGAACCTGGCCAAAGGCCCGCGCGAGACCCTGGAGGCCCGGGTGCGCGAGGACAAGGCCCGGCAGGACAAGGTGCGCATGCGCCTTCTCGAGCTGGAGAACGCCAGCTACCGAGCCGGGCTGTCCGCGCCCCTCACGCAGGGCCACGTTCACCGGGTGCTGGAATCCGACGACGCGACCTACTCGGCCGAGCTGCAGCGCATCCTCGAGGCCGAGCTGCAGCGTGAGCAGGTGGCCCGCCAGCGCGAACAGGAACGCCAGGAGCGCCAGGCGGCCGCCGCCGAAGCGACCCGGGCGAACCGGCCGGATGCGAGCCCCATCAACTCCGAGCCGCAGCAGCACACTGCTCCGATGGACACGACGGAACAGCACACCCCGGACCCGCCCCCGCGGGAATCCTCCCCCGGAAAGCACGCGGTGACCGTGGTCGGCACCTTCGAGACCGAAGTCCCGCCCGGGGTCAGCGACGAACAACTCGAGTCGGCCCTGCGCAAGAAGATGGAGTCCGCGGGGATTACCAGCCTGACGCGGATCGAGATCCATCGACACCAGGCCGCCGCCTGATTCCATCACCGGCCGGAGGCCATGCCCTGCCCCTGCCAGGGTCCGGCCGGTAACGCAGGGCGCCCGCGGGCGGTGCGCAACACCCGCAGCGGAGACGAGGCCTCTTGCCTCGGGCGAAGCCGTAGGGCCCACGAGACGGGCCGTTTCCCGCGGCATGCGGGGTGTGGTCTCACGCTGATCTTCTAACCAAGGTCGTCTGGGAAAGTCGAGACCGCACCACCGGATGGCGCGAAGAGCCACAAGACGAGGAGCCAGGCATGGCGAAGTGGACAGAAGACGAAGACAAGGTGCTGCGGGGCCTGTACCCGGGCCGATCTAACCAGCACATCGCGTGGGTGCTGGGGCGGTCCGAATCGTCAGTGAGCAACCGCGCCGTAACTCTGGGGCTGAGCAAGTCGCCGGAATACCTGGCGTCCGGCCCCGGGCAGTTCCGCCCTGGGCAGACGAGCTGGAACAAGGGCAAGCGTCACAAAGCCGGCGGCCGCTCGGCAGAGACGCGGTTCAAGCCCGGACGCGCACCCAGCGAGTCCCCGAACTACAAGCCCATCGGCAGCACCCGCGTCACCCGAGACGGGATACTCGAGCGCAAGGTGACCGACTCACGCGACATCGTGCCGGCGCGCCGCTGGGTCCCGGTCGCACGGCTGGTCTGGGAAGAAGCGCATGGCCCGGTGCCCGAGGGTCACGCGGTCGTGTTCCGCCAGGGCATGCACACCACCGTCGAGTCCGATATCACCCCGGACCGCCTGGAATGCATCCCCCGCTCCGAGCTGATGCGCCGCAACAGCTTCCTGACCCGCTACCCGAAGGAGATCGCGGACGTGATCCGCCTCCGCGGTGCCCTGAAACGCCAGATCAACCGGAGGGAATCCGCATGAGCACCGACAAGATCGACGACCTGCGCACGCACCTGTTCGACACCCTGCGCGACCTGCGCGCCGGGAACATGGACATCGACAAGGCGAAGACCATCTGCGAGGTCAGCAAGCAGATCACCGAGACGGCCAAGGTCGAGGTCGACTACCTGCGCGCGACCGAGCAGACCCAGGGCACGGGGTTCATCCCGGACGACCGTCGGATGCCGGGTGGCGGCGGGAAGATGCGCATGATCAACGGAGGCAGCGATGAATAACCCGTTCGCCCGATACGACGAGACCCTGGGCCGCGAGATCCAGACGGTGGACACCGACAGCCGCCGGCAGATGGTGGACCGCTTCACCTTGGAGGAATGCCGGGATGCGCTGGAGGTGCCGGGGCTGCAAAAGACGGTCCGGGCTCGCGTGGAATCGCGGGTCCGGAAGCTGGAGAAGCAACTGAGGGAGACGAGCTGATGTTGGTATTAACCAGGAAGGTAGGTGAGCGGCTGATGGTTGGCGAGGACATCGCCGTGGAGGTGCTGGACGTGAACGGGTCGCAGGCCCGGATCGGCGTCACGGCCCCGGAGGACATGCGGATCGACCGCGAGGAAGTGCGTCGCCAACGCGACCAGGAACAGAAGCAGGAGACGGACTGATGGCTCGCGGAGTCAACAAGGCGGTCATTCTCGGCAACCTCGGTGCCGACCCCGAAAAGCGCGAAACGCCCGGCGGGGCGACCGTCACCAACTTCCGCGTGGCCACCACGGAGCAGTGGACCGACAAGCAGAGCGGGGAGCGGCGCGAAAACACCGAATGGCACCGGGTCGTGATGTTCGGTCGTCTGGCCGACATCGCCGCGCAGTCTCTGTCCAAGGGCTCCCAGGTGTACATCGAGGGCCGGATCCAGACCCGCAAGTGGCAGGGGCAGGACGGTCAGGATCGCTATACCACCGAGATCGTCGCCAGTGACATGCAGCTGGTCGGTGGACGCGGCGGCGGTGGCGCCGGCGGTGCCGCTGCTGCCGGTGGTGGCTACGGCGGCGGTTA